>SHYB01000044.1 GCA_009693015.1 Dehalococcoidia bacterium | reverse complement strand
CGCTGCAGCCGGAGGATATTGGCAGGCTGGTGCTGTACTTCGCGCGGCACGATGAGCTGCCGAACGGGATGACGGTGATCGCGCACATTACGCCGCGGGGGCCGGAGTACCGGCGGTTGAGGGAGTATGAGAGCGACGTGATCGAGGGGGTGGTATAGGGGGCTTTGGAAAGCAGCTTTCCGTATTTGGGACGGACCCGCGAGAGCCAGTGATCTTTGGCCGACGTTGGTCAGTCCCTAGAAGGGTTTTGCTGTCACGAAACGATATTTGGCGGGCGTATGTGGTGTTCTGTTGGTAAGGTGCTACGGCCTCACCCTGTCCTCTCCAACCGCAATGTTGACAATCGTGTTATTCCTGCTATGTTCATGGCGACGCAGGGGACTTGGAACGCGGAGAACCTCATGTGGGGATCGGACTATCCCCATGCCGAGGGCACCTTCCCGCAAAGCATGCAAGTCATTAACAGGGTGATGCAGGAAGTTTCGCCAGACGATAGGGCGAAGATGCTGTACATGAATACGCAGAAGGTATTCTCGTTCAACTAAATGTGCTGCCGACGGCTACGCCACCGGCAACAGCCCCCTCTTGTTCCCTGGAGCAGCTCGGCCCTGCTGCGTCTCCGCCATCTCTGGTATACACTGTTGTGGTAGCGTGCTATAGTGGCGAAGAGGACGGGGAGGGGTCGCATAGCACGGTCTAGTGCGGGCGCCTGCTAAGCGCTTGTACCGCTGTAAAGGCGGTACCACGGGTTCAAATCCCGTCCCCTCCGCCATTTTTTCTCTTTCTGGACGCAAGAACACCAGGGGAGGGATTTTTGCACCCAAAAATGGGCGAGGGATTGTGAGATGAATCACAAGTTGACGTATCATATCTGGACGATCGGGTGCCAGATGAATGTGGCCGATTCCGAGCGACTGGGGGCGGCGCTGGAGAGCCTGGGGTGCGAGCACGTCGCGGAGATGGAGTCGGCGGATGTGATTGTGCTGAATAGCTGCGTGGTGCGCCAGGGGGCGGAGGATAAGGCGGCGGGACGGCTGAGTTCGTTGAAGCCGCTGAAGCAGGCGCACCCGGAGAAGATCGTGGCGCTGATGGGGTGCATGGTAGGGCCGAACTCGCAGGAGTTGGAGCGGCGCTTCCCGCATACGGATTGCTTCATGAGGCCGCAGGAGTTCGGGGCGCTGCTGCGGCTGGTGGAGGCGCGCGCGGGAACGTGCCTCGATAGCTCGCTGCCGCTGGCGCCGAACCGCCCTGGCGTGACGACGTTTGTGCCGATCAGCCACGGGTGCGATAAGTTTTGCACGTTCTGCATTATTCCGTACCGTCGCGGGCGCGACCGGAGCCGGCCGTTGGACGAGCTGGTGCGCGAGGTGGAGCTGCTGGCGAAGCGCGGGGTGAAGGAAGTCACGCTGCTGGGCCAGAACGTGGATTCTTATGGACACGACCTGGCGGGCAGGCCGGACCTGGCGGATCTGCTGACGGCGGTGGACGGGGTGGCGGGGATCAAGCGGGTGCGGTTCTTGACGTCGCATCCCAACGATATGAGCAAGCGGATCATCGAGGCGACGGCGCGGCTGCCGAAGGTGTGCGAGTTCATCAACTTGCCGGTGCAGGCGGGGGACGACGATGTGCTGGCGGCGATGCACCGGGGGTATACGCGGGAGCAGTATCTCGCCTTGGTGGGACGCATACGGGCGGCGATGCCCGGCGTGGGACTGACGACGGACATCATTGTGGGGTTCCCCGGCGAGACGCGGGAGCAGTTCCAGAGCACGGTTGACCTGGTGCGCGAGGTGCGGTTCGATAAGGTGCATGCGGCGATGTATTCGACGCGGCCGGGGACGATCGCGCATCGCACGCTGGCGGACGATGTGGAGGCGGCAGAGAAGAAGCGGCGGCACACGGTGCTGGAGGAGACGCAGGCGGAGATTGCGCTTGCAAGCAATCAGCGGATGGTGGGGACGACCGAGGAAGTGCTGATGGAGGATGAGCGGGACGGGCGGTGGCAGGGGCGGACGCGGTCGAACAAGCTGGTGTATGTGCGGGGCGGCGAGCGGCGGCATGGAGAGATGGTGCAGGTCAAGATTGCGGCGGCCACGCCGTGGTCGCTCCAGGGTGAGGCGGTGGAGCGGCAGATCGCGGCGCTGACGATGGCGGGCTAGGAAGGACAACGGTATGTCTGTGCCGATTGCGATTGTGGAGAAGGTGACGCCGGGGAAGGCGTGCGACGCCGACCGCAGCCTGACGGAGCTGCTGTATCACACAGAGATGGCGTCGAAAGTAGCGAGCCATCTGCCGAAGAAATATATGGGGCTGGCCGATGAGGAGTACACGGCGAGGATCCTCGCGGCGAAGGCGAAGCTGGGGACGAAGCTGGTGATACTGGGGCATCACTACCAGCGGGACGAGATTATCCGGTTCGCCGACTTTCGCGGGGACTCGCTGAACCTGGCGCGGAATGCCGCGGAGCACCCGGAGGCGGAGTACATCGTGTTCTGCGGGGTGCATTTCATGGCGGAGAGCGCGGACATCCTGAGCGGGCCGCACCAGAAAGTGATCCTGCCCAATATGTCGGCGGGATGCTCGATGGCGGACATGGCGCCGACGGACGATGTGCTGCAATGCTGGGACGAATTGCAGGCGATCGCGGGGGTACAGGGGCAGGTGACGCCGGTGACGTACATCAATTCCACGGCGGCGCTGAAGGCGTTCTGCGGGATCAACGAGGGCGCGGTGTGCACATCAAGCAACGCCAAGGCGATCCTGGCGTGGGCGCTCAAGCAGCGTCCCAAGGTGCTGTTCTTTCCCGATCAGCATCTGGGTCGGAACACGGCGTTCGCCATGGGCATCCCGCTCGATGAGATGGTGGTGTGGGACCCGGTCCAGCCGCTGGGTGGGAATAGCGAGGAGACGCTCCGGAAGGCGCGCATCTTGCTATGGAAGGGGCACTGCTCGGTGCATAAGCGGTTCACGGTGGAGCAGGTGCGGGAGGCGCGGGCGAAGCACCCGGGGATCAAGATACTGGTGCACCCGGAGTGCACGCTGGAGGTGGTGCAGGAGGCGGACTACACCGGCTCGACGGAGTATATCGTGAAGACGGTGCGGGAGTCGGCGGCGGGGTCGCAGTGGGCGATAGGGACGGAGATCAACCTGGTGAACCGGCTGGCGAAGGAGCACCGCGACAAGCTGGTGTTTTGCCTGGACCCGGTGATCTGCCCCTGCTCCACGATGTATCGCATCCACCCGGCGTACCTGGCGTGGGTGCTGGAGGAGATGGCGGAGGGACGGGTGGTGAACCAGGTGGCGGTGCCGGAGCAGATCGCGCACTGGGCGAAGGTGGCGCTGGGCCGCATGCTGGCGACAGTGTAGCGCGGGGCCATCGCACAGCCTGATGCAATCGTACGACTACATCATCGCGGGATCGGGGATCGCGGGGCTGTACTCGGCGATCCTGGCGCGGGAGCACGGCACGGTGCTGGTGCTGACGAAGGGGAGCATCGCGGAGTGCAACACGATGTTCGCGCAAGGGGGGATCGCGGCGGCGATCGGTCGGGGGGATTCGGCGGCGCTGCACTATAAGGATACGGTGGCGGCGGGCGCGGGCCTGGGCGACCCGGAGAGCATCCGCATTCTCACGGAGGAGGCGCCGGACCGTATCCGCGATCTCATACGCTTGGGGGTGCGGTTCGATACGGACTACGGGCAGATCGCGCTGGCAAAGGAGGGGGCGCACAGCCGGGCGCGGGTGCTGCACGCGGGGGGCGATTCGACGGGGCGCTATATCGAGCAATCGCTGTCGGACGTGGTGCGTCGCGATGAGGTAGACATCAGGGAGCATGCGCTGCTGACAGGGGTGCTGAGGGACGGGGCGGGGGTGCGGGGAGTGCGGGTGTTCGATGCGCGAGCGGGGCGGGTGGAGGAGATCGGCTGTCGCAAGGTGGTGATCGCCACGGGCGGGGCCGGGCGGCTGTTCAAGTACACGACGAACCCTGAAGTGGCGCTGGGCGACGCGGTGGCGGTGGCGTTCCGCGCGGGGGCGGAGGTGATGGACATGGAGTTTTTCCAGTTCCATCCCACGGCGCTGCGGCTGGAAGGAGCGCCGTCGTTCTTGATCTCGGAGGCGGTGCGCGGGGAAGGGGGCATCCTGCGCAACGAGCGGGGGCGGGCGTTCATGGAAGACTACACGCCGGAGAAAGAGTTGGCGCCGCGCGATGTGGTGGCGCGGGCGATTCTGGCGGAGATGCGGAAGACGGGCGCAGGGCATGTGTATCTGGACATGCGGCATTTGCGGGGGCTGACCATTCCGATGCGGTTCCCGCAGATCTATCAGACGTGCCTGGACTACGGGGTGGACATCACGAAGGAGATGATCCCCGTGGCGCCGGCGGCGCATTACATGATGGGCGGCGTGCGCACCAACGGCAGCGGGGAGACGAACGTGCCGGGGTTGTATGCGGTGGGCGAGGCAGCGTGCACCGGGGCGCACGGGGCGAACCGGCTGGCGTCGAACTCGCTGCTGGAGACGGTGGTGTTCGCTAAAAGGATGGTGCAGCGGAGTATTGGGGAGACGCCGGTGGAGGCTACGACGGCGCGGGCGGAGGAGCGGCACGAGGCGCCGAGGCGAGAGGCGGGCGCAGGGCGGTTGGCCGCGCCGACGCTGGGGGCGCTGCAGGAGCTGATGTGGAAGCATCTGGGGATGGAGCGCAACGAGGCGGGGCTGACGCTGGCCGCGGAGACGCTGGCGGCGTGGGAGCAGAGGGTGGCGGCGCCGGACTATCTTGTGTCTGCGGGGACGCAAGAGCGCGCATCGTATGAGCTTGCGAGCGCAATAACAACGGCGCGGCTGATGGCGGAGGCGGCGCTGCTGCGGCGGGAGAGCCGTGGGTCGCACTATCGCTCGGACTATCCGGCGACGGACGCGGGGTGGGTGAAGCACGTGGTGCTGACGGGGTAACGCCGCCCGCTTGCAGACGGGCAGAAGGCGCGGGATACTGCTGCCGCAGGGCGCGCGGACGAGGGAGCAAGAAGGGGCGACAACGGTGGGCCAGAGATTTACGGCGACAATTGAAAAGCGCGGCAAGTGGTACGTCGGCTATGTGGAAGGGATGCCCGGCGTCAACACGCAGGGTCGTACGCTGCGCGAGGTCTCGGCGAACCTGCAAGAGGCGATTACGCTGGTGTTGGAGTCGCAGCGGGAGTTGCGATCGCAGGAGCCGCCGACGCGGGTGTACAAGAAAACCATTGAGGTGGAAGCCTAGCCGTGCGGCGGCGAGCGCTTCTCCGGCATCTGGCGAGCCACGGGTGTGTTGTCCTCCGCGAAGGAGGCCGGCACACGGTGGTGCATAACGCAGAGAACGGACGTGTTTCCTCAGTGCCACGGCATTTGGAGATCAACGATGTTCTGGCAAGGAAGATATGCCGCGTCCGGGGCGTGGGTGAAGCAGGAGGGCGAGGCCTTCCAAGAGAATGCACCACCCCTACAGGGGCAACGGCTCAGCCGCGGGCGGCGCTCTGGGTGACTTCGCCGCTTTCGGCGACGCGGACGCGCCAGGACCAGAAGCCAGGAGTGAGGATGGCCACGGCGAGCACGAGGACGAGGCCAGCGCCGGTCATGATGGTGACGGCGTCGGGCGCGCCGATCCAGTGGGCGAGGGCGCCGGCGATGAGGGCGCCCATGGGCATGAGGCCGACGTTGAGGGCGTAGATGCTGAGGACTCTGCCGCGAAGCTTGTCGGGCGAGGAGAGTTGGAGCAACGACTGGTTCTGGGTCTGGTAGGTGGTGGTGAAGAGGCCAATGACGGCGCCGAGGACGAGCGATGCGGGGATCCAGTGGGAGCGGGAGAAGAGCATGACGGCGATGAGGAAGGCGGCTGCGCCGAGGGCGACGCCGCGGCCGTAGCCAGTGTTGCGGGGGATGGAGGCGACGATGACGGCACCGATGAATGCGCCGACGCCGACGCAGGTGAGGAGGAGGCCCTGGAGCCTGGCGCCGCCGCCGAGGATGTCCTGGGCGAAGAGGGGCATCAGGCTGCTGTAGGTCATGCCGAGCATGAGGGGGCCGAGGGCGAGGAGGATGAGCGCGCGGAGGTGCGGCGTGGCGGCGACGAATTTCAGGCCTTCTGTCAGGCTTTTTAGCATAGGATCGCGGGTGCGGGCGGAGACGGGGGGGAGGGGGGGCATGCGGATCTGCAGGGTCCACATGATGGCGACGAGGTACATGCCCGCCTGGACGTAGTAGCTGCCGTGGACGCCGAGGCCGGCGATGAGGAGGCCGGCGATGGCGGGGCCGATGCTGCGGGAGAGTTGCTGGGCAACGGAGCTGAGGGCCACGGCGTTGAGGACGTCCTTGGGGCCGACAATCTCATTGACGAGGGTGAATCGCGCGGGCATCTGGAAGGCTTGGACGAGGCCGGCGAAGAAGCCGGTGAGGTAGACGTGCCAGGGCTGGATGTGGCCGAAGAGGACGAGGGAGGCGAGAAGGAGGTTGAGGAGGACGCTGGCGCCTTGGGCGCAGGCAAGCTGGACTTTCTTGTTGTAGCGGTCGGCGACGACGCCGGCGATGGGGCCGAAGATGAGCATGGGGATGCCGCGCGACGCGGCGACGTAGCCGAGGGCGAGGGCGGAGCCGGTGAGGTCGTAAATGAGCCAGGAGCGGGCGACGTTGTCCATCCACAGGCCCATGGAGACGGAGAGCTGGCCCATCCAGAGGAGGCGAAAGTCGCGGTGGCGGAGGGCTTGGAAGGTATGGATGCGGGCAAGCCACCCGCGTGTGAGGGGCTTGGGTTGGGCTTCCTGGGTGGGGGGGCTTTCTTGCACGAACTACCTGGCCGGCGGCAGACGATAGGAGGGGGAGGGAGGAGGGCCGGCCATCGCAGGCTACGGCGCAGGGGAGGGGATGTCAACACGAGCCGTTGCCGAGGGGAGGCCGGGCAGGCTATGGTGGTGGGAGCGCGGCGATGACGGCCGGTCGCGGAGGAGGACGGCATGTTTGCTAGCGGCGATCTCTTGGAGGGGCTGGCGGAGACGGTGCGGCGGGCGCTGGCGGAGGATGCGGCGGACCGCGACGTGACGACGCAGGCGCTGGTGGATGCGGCGCAGGAAGGGTCGGCGCGGTTGCTGGCGAAGGCGCGTGGAGTGCTCGCGGGATTGCCGGCGGCGGCAGAAGCCTTTGGGCAGGTGGACGCATCGCTACGCTTCAGGGCGCGGGTGGAGGAGGGGGGGCGCTTTGCGCCGGGGGATGTGCTGGCGACGGTGCGCGGATCGCTGGCGGGGATGCTGCGGGGGGAGCGGGTAGCGCTGAACTTTGTGCAACGCCTCTCCGGCGTGGCGACGGTGACGGCGCGGTATGTGGCGGCGGTGGAGGGGACGGGGTCGAAGATACTGGATACGCGGAAGACGACGCCGGGGCTGCGGCTGTTGGAGAAATATGCGGTGCGCATGGGCGGGGGGGGGAACCACCGGCTGGACCTGAGCGCGGCGGTGCTGATCAAGGACAATCATATCGCGGCGCTGCGGGCGCAGGGGATGACGCTGGCGGAGATCGTTGCGCGAGCAAGGACGCGGGCGAAGCGGGGGCTGGTGGTGGAGATGGAGGCGACGAGCGTGGCGATGGCGCGGGAGGCGATGGCGGCGGGGGCGGATATGGTGCTGCTGGATAACATGGGGCTGGCGGCGATGCGGGCGGCGGTGGAGGCGGCGCGGGGCCGGTGCAAGACGGAGGCGTCCGGAGGGATGACGCTGCGGCGGGTGCGCGGCGTGGCGGAGACGGGGGTGGACTATATTTCCGTGGGGGCGCTGACGCATTCGGCGCGGGCGGTGGATATGAGCCTGGAGTTCGACTAGGAGGCTGCGGCGCAGGTGTTGCAGGGAGGAAGGGTGAGGAGTGGGCGATACTTTCTCGGCGCACATAACCGGCAGGCCCACACATGAGCGCCGGGTGGCGGAGAGGGAGCGGGAAGAGGCGGCGCGGTCTTAGTGGATGGGCAGCAGTGGCTGCATGCCAGGGTTCAGGTCAATCTTGAACGCGTCCATGCAGTAGCAGATCATGGCGTAGAAGCCGGCGTGGATGACGAAGTCCACCAGGGCCTGCCTTCCGAGGATGTTTTCCAGGGCGTTCCAGGTGGCGTCCGTGACGTTGTTTTGGAGGATCTCGCGGCTGCACGCAGCGAAGAGCTGCTCGCGGGGGGTGAGCATTTCGTAGCGGCGGTGGCGCACGGCTTCGATGGCTTGGGGGCGCACGCCGGCGGCGGCGGCCATAGGCTCATGCACGCTCCACTCATACTGGCAGTTGAGTTCGCGGGCGATGGTGAGGACGGAGAGCTGGCGGTCGTCGTTGGGAATCTTGGCGTTATGCAGAATGTAGTCGCCTACGGCGCAGACGCGGGCGGCGAGCTCGGGGCTGTTGAGCATCTGCTGGTAGTTGGGGAATACCTTGCCGCGGCCTGCGGCGATTTTGTCCCAGGAGGCCTGGCCCTCCAGGTCAAGTTCTTCCCTTTTGACGTAGGGTACGCGGCTGGTGGGCATGCGTTGCTCCTTGGCGGGGGGTGGCGCCGTGGCGTTGCGCGAGATGCGGGAGGCTGCTACGCGGTGGCGGGTGTTCATGATAGCGCAACGGCTCGGGGGACGCGGGTGAGGAGACGGAGTCCGCTGACGGAGGGGCAGGCTGTTTGCCGGAATGACGGTGGTGTGGCGTCAGAAGAAGCCTGCGGCTCTCTCTATCTCTATAATGGAAGGCATGAAATTTTCCGTTCCCTGCGTGGCGGTGAGCGCGAGGGACGAGAGGGGTGCGGCGTGCGTCTTCCTTCGAGAGTGAAGTTCCAGGAGTTGCTGGCGAGCGAGAGGGCGGCGTACCCGGTGTCTGTGCATGATCCGATTTCAGCGCGGATCGCGCATTCGCTGGGGCATGAGGTGGGGATTATGGGAGGGTCGCTGGTTTCGGCGGTGTTGCTGGCGGCGCCGGATGTGACGCTGATTACGCTGACGGAGCTGGCGGAGCATGTGTTGCGGACGACGCGTTCGGCGCCGATGAGCCTGATTGTGGATGCGGATCACGGGTATGGGAATGCGGTGAATTGCATGCGGACGGTGCAGGAGCTGGAGGCGGCGGGGGCGGCGGCGATGACGTTGGAGGATACGGTGTTGCCACGGCCGTTCCGGCAGGGGAAGGGGCAGGAGCTGATTTCGGCGGATGAGATGGTGAGCAAGCTGCGCGCGGCGGTATCGGCGCGGCGGGACCCGGAGTTTGCGCTGGTGGGACGGACGTCAGCGTTGCAGGTGTGTGGGGAGGAGGAGGCGATGGAACGGATACGGCGGTACGCGGCGACGGGGGTTGACGCGCTGATGGTGCTGGGGGTGAAGGACTATGCGCATATGAAGCGGCTGCATCAGCACGCGGGGCTGCCGCTGTTGATCGGCTATGTGCCGCCAGCGTGCGATGACTTGGAGAAGCTGGCGCAGTGCGGGGTGCGGATCGCGCTGCGGGGACATTTCTCCTTTTTTGTAGCGTTGCAGTCGCTGTATGAGACGATGGAGCATTTGAAGGCGGGGCTGTCGCCGGATGAGCTGAAGCCGAAGATGGCGTCGGCGGCGGTGCGGAAGCTGATCTTTCGCGACGATGAGTATGAGCGGTGGCAGGCGGAGTATTTGAGCTAGGGGAAGGGCGCGGAGGTACGGCGGGGGTATTGCGTTCCTGCGCCCGTTGACTCAATCAGTGTGAATGGGTGGGGCGACAGCGCTGTATTTGCCGGTGTGGAAGACGAGGGGTGGGACGTCGGTGAGGTCGATCTCTTCCACGCGGGCGATGAAGATGGTGTGGTCGCCGGCGATGTTGCGTTCGGTGATGGCGGCATCAAGGGAGGCGACGCTGCCTTCGAGGATAGGGTCGCCGTGGAGGGTGCGGCGGAAGCGGAAGGGTGGGTGGCCTTTGGCGTCGCGGGAGGCGAAGAAGCGGGAGATGTCTTCCTGGCCCTGGGCGAGGAAGTTCATGACGAAGCGGCTGGCGGCCATGAGCATGGGGTAGGAGCGGGAGTTGTGGTCAACGCAGACGAGGACGAGGAGGGGGTTGAGGGAGACGGAGCAGACGGCGTTGGCGGTGAGGCCGTGAATGGCGCCGTCTGCCTGGCGAAAGGTGATGACGGCGATGCCGGTGGGGAAACGTGCCCAGGCTTGGCGAAAGAGGTCTTTGGTGGCCTGCGGGCTCACGGCGCGGCGGCTCCTTGCTCATTGCTGCTCATCCGGCGGCAGCGCGGGTGGCGTAACTTATTGTAGGGCATGGGCGGGGGGAGGCGCTAAGGGGGGGGAGGGCAAGGGTGACCTGGCGCGCGGCGGAGCTATGATATGCGCGTGGAGAGGGCGGAGGGGCGCAGACACCCCTATCCCAACCTTCCCCCCGCGGACGGGGGAAGGGGTGCTCGGGCCGATGGAATCGGCCTCCTGGGGCAGGACAATGACAGGACGGGAGGGAACGATGTATCTACAAGAGATTGAGGTGGAGGTGGGACGGGGGGAGCTGGACGATTGGCTGGTGAATTCGCGGGTGTATTTGGGGGCGCTGACGCGGCAGCCCGGGGGGGTGTGGTTCCGGATTCTGCGGTCGCTGGATGACGCGAATCGCTTTATTTCGCTGCGGGCGTGGGTGGACAAGGATGCGTCGGAGAGGGCGTGGCGGTCGCCGGAGCTGGGGTGGGCGAGCGCGCAGGCGAAGGCGATTGATTTCTACGGTCGGAACGCGGTGGCGCGGCGGGAGCACGAGGTGCTGGATTTTACATGGGGGCCGCGCGGGGCGGGGGTGTTTCCGGGAGAGGGCCGCGTAGTGCATCACGTGACGGGCGGGGTGGGGACGGGGAAGTATGCGGCGTGGCGGCCGTATTCGCGGCTGTTGTTCGCGGTGATGGCGCGGCAGCCGGGGGTGGCGTCGTTCGAGATCATGCGGCCGGCGGAGGACCCCGAGGGCTTTCTGGTGCTGCGGTCGTTCATGGGCGCGGGGGACGAGCGGGGGGCGCCGGGGGGAGGCCAGACGCCGCTGGAAGTGAAGTATGCGCTGGACGCGGTGGAGAAGTATCGGTTGTATGAGGGTGCGGCGGCGGCGGTATCGCGGCGGTTTGCGGTGCACGATATGGTGTGGGGGGCAGCGGGCGCGGGGGCGGTGCAGTCGTTCATGGAGTCGCTGAAGCCGATGTAGGGAGGGGCCACGATGGACATACCCGCGGATACCGCGCCGGCGTTCGACCTGGTGACGTATTTTTTCGACAAGGCGTCGCGGCAACTCAACCTGAGCGACGATATACATGAGCTGTTGCGGCGGCCGTGGCGGGAGCTGACGGTGTCCGTGCCGGTGCGGATGGATAGCGGGAAGGTGCATTCGTTCACGGGGTTCCGGGTGCAGTACAACGCGGCGCGGGGGCCGTACAAGGGCGGGGTGCGGTATCACCCGAACGCGGATATGGATGAGGTGCGGGCACTGGCGGCGCTGATGACGTGGAAGACGGCGGTGGTGGATATCCCCTACGGCGGGGCGAAGGGAGGAGTGCAGTGTGTGCCGGGGGAGATGAGCGTGGGGGAGCGGAACCGCATGACGCGGCGGTATACGACGAGCATCGCACATTTGCTGGGGCCGAACCGGGACGTGCCTGCGCCGGACCTGGGGACGGACTCGCAGACGATGGCGTGGATGATGGACGCGTATGGATCGCTCTACGGGCATACGCCGGCGTGCGTGACGGGGAAGCCGATCGAGCTTGGGGGGTCGGTGGGGAGGGCGGAGGCGCCGGGCCGGGGGGCGGTGTATGTGCTGGAGGAGGTGCTGCGGCATGCGGAACGCCCGCCGAAGGGGACGACGATCGCGGTGCAGGGGTTCGGGCAGGTGGGGTCGTGGATCGCGCGGACGGCGGCGGATTTGGGGATGACGGTGGTGGCGGTGAGCGATGTGCGCGGGGGCGTGTATAACCCCAGGGGGCTGGACGTGGCGGCGCTGGTGCGGCATAACGCGGAGGCGGGGACGGTGGCGGGGTTCGCGGGGGCGGAGAAGGTGAGCAGCGCGGAAATACTCGAGCTGGGGTGCGACGTGCTGGCGCCGGCGGCGGTGGAGAAAGTGCTGCATGAGAAGAACGCGGATCGGGTGCGGGCGAAGATTGTGCTGGAGGGGGCGAATCACCCGGTGACACCGCGGGCGGATGCGATCATGGCGGAGCGGGGAGTGACGTGCGTGCCGGATATTTTGTGCAACGCGGGCGGGGTAATCGTGTCGTATTTCGAGTGGGCGCAGAATATCCAGGCGTTCCGCTGGGATGAGTCGCGGGTGAATAGCGAGTTGCGCCGGACGATTCTGGGGGGGTATGCGACGGTGCAGGCGCGAGCGGCGGGGGAGGGGGTGACGCTGCGGGATGCGGCGTTTGATGTGGCGGTGGAGCGGGTGGCAAAGGCGGTGCAGTTGCGGGGGTTTGTGTAGCAAGGCGGGAGCGGGTATGCAGAAGGAGGCAGGAGATGGCGCGTATCGCTGGGGTGACGAGCAGGGCGGGGCTGACGCCGGCGCAGACGGAGACGTGGGATGAGCTGATGGCGAGCCGCGGGCATGTGATCGGCCCGTTTGAGGTGTTGCTGCATGCGCCGGAGCTGTGTAAGCAGGTGGGCAGGCTGGGGGCGCTGGTGCGCTTTTCAGGAGGGCTTCCGAAGCCGCTGCTGGAGGTAGCTATTCTGACGACGGCGCGGTCGCAGGATGCGCAGTTCGAGTGGGCGGCGCACGCGGCGCTGGCGCGGAAGGCGGGTGTGGGGGAGGGGACGATCGCGGCGATACGGGAGAGGACGGCGCCTGCGGGGCTTTCGCCGGATGAGGCGCTGGTGTTCCGCTATGTGGATGAGCTACTGCGGACGAAGCGTGTGAGCCAGGCGGCGTTCGATGCGGCGATGGGGAGGTTGGGGAAGGCGCAGGTGCTGGAGCTGACGGTGACAGCAGGGTATTACAGCCTGCTGGGGGCGGTGATGAATGCGTTTGAGGTGGAGCCGGGCCCGGGTGAGCCGCCGCTGCCGGTGGCGGCGGCGCCGATGTTACGACGCCTGAACGAGCGTGAGATGGAGATCGGCGGGCTGCACTTCGCGGTGTATTACACCGAGGCGGGGACAAACGGGGGGCCGACGATCCGGGTGTTGGGGGATGTGGATGGGAAGCGGACGGAATTGCTGCGATTCGATTCGTTCAGGAAGGACCCGCACTATCACGCGCCGGCGAGCGCGAAGCAGGTGAATATGACGGCGGAGGAGGCGAAGGATGCGCTGGGGTGGATCATGACGCAGGTACGGGAGCATCTCCCCGCGTGGCTGGAGAAAGCAGGGTTTGGGGAGATGGCGAAAGGCGTGGATGCGGCGGCGCTTCGGCGGGGGTGGACGCAGGTGCGAGATGCGGCGCTGGCGAGTGTACCGCAGGGGTGATGTGCGGCTATCCTGTCACCCCCACTCCAACTCTCCCCCATCAAGGGGAAGAGGGTATGAGCGACGACCGCCCCGCCGGATTGCCACGCCCGCTGCATGCGGACTCAGAATGACAGGGTAACGTTTTCTAAGAGGTACATGGGGCTGAGGCCAGGCATGACGAAGCCGGTGGTGTATGTGACGCGGGAGGTGTTCCCTGAGGCGCTGGAGTTGCTGCGTCGCGCGGGGGAGGTGCGGGTGTGGGAGGGGGAGGGGCCGCCGCCGTATGAGACGCTGGCGCGGGAGACGGAGGAGGCAACGGGGCTGTTCTGCCTGCTGACGGACAGGGTCGACGCGGGCTTGCTTGCGTGTGCAACGAAATTGCGGGTGGCGGCGGTGATGGCGGTGGGGCACAACAATATCGACGTGGCGGCGGCGACGGCGCAGGGGGTGTATGTGGGGAATACGCCAGGGGTGCTGACGGAGACGACGGCGGACCTGGCGATGGCGCTGCTGCTAGCGCGGGCGCGCCGGATACCGGAGGCGCAGGCGTTCGCGAGGGCGGGACGGTGGAGGACGTGGTCGCCGATGGAGCTGCTGGGGACGGATGTGCATGGGGCGACGCTAGGGATTGTGGGGATGGGACGCATCGGGGAGGCGGTGGCGCGGCGGGCGCGGGGGTTCGGGATGCGGGTGGTGTATCACAGTCGCACGCGGAAGGCGGCAGGTGAGCAGGAGCTTGGCGTGGAGTGGGCGGGGTCGCTGGGGGCGGTGCTGGAGGGGAGCGACTTCGTGAGCCTGCATGTGCCGCTGACAGGGGAGACGCGCGGCATGATCGGGGAGGGGGAGTTGCGGCGGATGCGGCGGACGGCGGCGCTGGTGAACACGAGCCGTGGGGAGGTGGTGGACCAGGCGGCGCTGCGGCGGGCGCTGCGGGAGGGATGGATCGCGGGGGCGGCGCTGGATGTGACGGACCCGGAGCCGATGACGCCGGACGATCCGCTGCTGGGGATGGCGAATGTGGTGGTGCTGCCGCACGTGGGGAGCGCCACGCGGGCGACGCGGCTGCGGATGGCGATGATGACGGCGCAGAATATCGTGGATGTGCTGGAGGGGAGGGCGCCGGCGCACTGCGTGAATGCTCAGGTCGTGCCAAAGGCTCGGGGGTAGGAGGCGCGGTATGCGGATGGATGACCGGCCGAATCACGGGAATGTGATGGCGCCGTTTGACGCGCGGGGGGAGATTGACAGGCAGGCGCTGCGGGAGAACCTGTGGTATGTGGCGAACGGGGGGAATAAGGTGTTTGTAGGAGGGCCGGCGGCGGCGGAGTTTCATCACCTGTCGCGCAGGGAGAAGTCGTTTTTGTGGGAGTTTTGCGTGCGGGAGCTTTCGGGGAAGGCGCCGGTGTGCATGATCCCGGTGGGGCCGGCGTCGACGGCGGAGATGATCGAGATGTATCGCGAAGGGCAGGCGCTGGGGTACGACGGGGCGCTGCTGTATGTGCCCGGCCCGGTGCGCGGGGGTTACCCGTGGTTTGAACGGGAGGTGGAGCGGTACTATCGCGACATCCTAGAGGCGGTGGATATGCCGCTGTACCTGTGCGCTTATCATGGCGGGGACATCATCGATACGCACGACCATCGTGTGTCGCCCGCGCTGCTGGGACGGCTGACGGAGGAGTACAGCGAGCGGATCGTGGGGGTGGCGACGACGTTTAACTTACAAGAAACGCTGGCGGCGATAGGCGGGCGAAGGCCGGTGCGTGCGGTGGACGTGGACGGTCGCTACGAGAAGCTGGAGCAGGGGGTGTATGGGTTCCACAGCGCGGCGGAGACGGTGGCGCCACGGCTGTGCGCGTCGGTGCCTGACCTGTACCACGCGGGGGACAAGGCGGGGGCGCGGGAGCGGAGCGCGGTGCTGGACGGGCTGTGGCGGCTGGTGGGACC
>SHYB01000008.1 GCA_009693015.1 Dehalococcoidia bacterium | reverse complement strand
GGTGCTGATGCGGTTCACCTTGACCCCAATCTGCTCCCACCACACCGCCAGCGCCTCCATCATCTGTGGCCCCTCCGGCAGACCCGCTTGCTCGAAGATGTACACGTCCAGGGAGAAGCCTGCGAAGCCAGCATCCTGGAGCATCTGCTTGGCCTTGACCAGGTTTTGGGCAGGCACAGGGAGACGCTCGAATGCGGGGTCCCAGGGCATGGGTATGTAGTTCACCGATGGGATCGCCAGGCCCTTCAGGAAGGTGTCGACGAGAACCTTACGGTCCACCGCCAGGTCAAGGGCATTGCGGACGCGCTGATCCGCCAGCGGATTCGGCCCATAGCCGGGATATTCGCGCTTGTACTGCTCCAGTATCCGCGCGTTCACGACTCCGGCGCTGTCCTTCGTCGTCACCAGCAGGCCCTGGCTTCGCAGCCGGGGGGCCTCGGTCCTGTCCGTGGCGGCCATCTCCATCCCACCGGTAATCACTAATGCCGACCGCGTGCTGGTCTCCGGCACAATGCGGAACTCCACCGTCTTGACCTTCGGGACGCCGTAGTACCAATGGCGCGCCGTGGCCTCAAGGACAATGTTGTTGCCGATGTTGTTCTCTTTGAGAACGTAGGGTCCGCTTCCAATCGGGCTCCGATTGAAGCCCGCCTCCCCCGCTTGCTCAAAGTACGCCTTGGGAATCACAGCGCTGATGAAGCCCTGGCCCGTTGGCGCAAGCCAGTTGAGAGGGAAAAACAGGTCTGGCGCCTTGAGTTTGAACGTCACCGTGGCCCCGTCAGGCACTTCGATGGTGTCAATGGCTGACCGCAGGGCGGAGCCGCCGGTCACCTTGGTATCGGCCCGCGTGACCCAGCGGATTATGTAATCGACATCGGCGGGAGTAGCCTTCTGCCCATTCGAAAAGACTACGGTGTCCCGGAGTTTGAATGTCCAGGTCTTGGAATCCGCGCTAGCCTGCCACGAACTCGCCAGTCCGCGGCTAGAGTCCAGCTTGCCATCGTTGTCCACGCCCACGGTGTGGTCAAAGACGGGGTCGGCATAGTACATCTGTTGCGCCGACTTGGGAGAGAACGATTGGTCCAGCAGTTCCGGCATCGCAATGCGCACCTGGCCCGTGGGAACCGGCACCGGAGTTGCTGTCGCCGTCGGAGCGACCGTTGGAATTGGCGTTGGCGCTGTAGTAGCGGCAATGGGCGGCGACGTCGGCGCGACTTCCTCGCCCCCGCCGCACGCCGTGACGAGGAGCGCGGCGACCATACCCACTGGCACGCCCACGCGCACCCAGTGCGTCCATCCCCTGGTCAACCCTGCGAACTGTTTCATGCGATGTTCCCCTCTCCTGCACCTGGCGTCTTCCACGTACCTGCCTTGGAGCACACTGACTCCATGGCCTTCGCCGCTGGCTTCTTGTCGCCCAACGAACCACAGCCAACGCAGAACTACCTTTCGGCGTTTTCCCACCTATTCCACTTCCACCCGTACATGGCGACGAACATACCATAATACCTACGATTGTCAACACTGTGAAAGCAATCGCGAGAGTATGTTGGAACACGGCGCTATGGTGAGCTGCCAAGGGCGGGTACATCGGGATGCCCAGTTGCTCACGCATATGGCCTGGGCTCTTCCATGCCTTGATCTCGTACTCCCGCTTGCGGGCGCCAGCGCCAGCGGAGCGCACCTCCTGATAGACCAAGCGCCACGGGCGGTACGCTCGCGTGGACTTCGTCATGCCCGCGTTATGCTACTCCATGCGTTGCGCCACGTCCTTGGTTGTGCCGACATAGTAGCGACCGCTTGTCGTGCTCTGCAGAACGTAGATATAAAACATGGAGGAAAGTGGTGGACCTGAGGGGATTCGAACCCCTGACCTCTTCAATGCCATTGAAGCGCGCTACCAACTGCGCCACAGGCCCAGGCAACAGGTTCCACTATACCAGACGCCTCTCTTTTCCCGCAACCGCTCCAGCGCGCTCATCGCCAGCAAAATTATTGATGCGCGTCATTGACAATACCTATGCCAACCCCTAGAATCTCCTCCTGTGAACTCCCCATTTTCTCCAGTTCTCGCAGGCAAGCCTTCCGCCGCGCTCACTGCGGCGATGCCGGTTCGCCTCCCCCTCTCCTGCGCCTGCTGCATGTGCAGCATGTGTATCTCCTCCTGACGGCCTTCGCGTTCCCACGCCGGGAATCGCTGTCAGGAGCCTTCACCTTCCTCATGCCGCTCCTTGCATCCGTGTGTGGTATTGGACGTTAGCTGTGCCCCACAAAGACACCTCCATAGCGCCCGCCCGCATCGCGCTGGTCCTCTTCTCCCTCAGCGCCGCGCTGCTGCTCGTTGCCTCCCGCTGCCTGGATGAGTCCGCCAGCGGCCCCCGCGCCGTCGAGGCCGGCACGGTGCGCGTCGCCTACCTTCCCAACGTCACGCACGTGCAACCGCTGGTGGGCTTGCCGCGCGGCATCTTCCAGCAAGAGCTCGGCCAGGTCAAAATCCAAACGAGGGTGTTCAACGGCGGGCCGTCCATCATGGAAGCGCTGCTCGGCGGGCAGGTAGACATCGCCTACGCCGGGCCTAGCCCCGCCGTGAACGGCTACGTCCAATCCCAGGGCCGCGCCGTGCGCATCATCGCCGGCGCCGTCAGCGGCGGCGCATCCTTTGTTGTCCGCGACGGCGCCGGCATCTCCAGCGCTGCCGATCTGCCCGGCAAGCGGATCGCCTCCCCCCAGCTAGGCAACACCCAGGACATCGCCCTCCGCTGGTACCTTGCCGAACACGGCCTCAAGCCCAAGGAGAAAGGCGGCAGCGTCACCGTCCTCCCCGTCTCCAACCCGGACATCCTCTCCCTCTTCCTCCGCGAAGAGCTCGACGGTGCCTGGGTGCCCGAGCCGTGGCCCTCGCGACTCGTCGCCGAAGCCGGCGGCCGCATCTTTCTCGACGAGCGCGACCTCTGGCCCGCAGGCCAGTTCGCCGCCACCTTGGTGATCGCCCGCACCACCTTCCTCCAGCAAAACCCCAACCTGGCGTCACGCTGGCTTCAGGGGCACCTTCGCGCCACGCAATGGGCGCAGCAGAACCCGCGCGAGGCGCAGCAAGCCGTCGGGGCGGAGATCCAGCGCCTCACCAGCGTCACGGTCTCCCCGGACGTGATCGCCGCCGCCTGGGGCCGCATGTCCCTGGTGACCGACCCCCTCCTGGACAGCGTGACCCAAGCCGCCACGCGCGCCCATGCCCTGGGCTACCTCCGCACCAACCCCGGCGTGGGCGGCCTGGCCGATCTTTCCGCGCTGCGCCGCGCCGAGCAGGCGCTGGCCCAGGCGGCGACATCCCGCAAGGAGCCGGCATGAACTTCCGCCTGCGCCCTCAGGAGCCACCGTCCGCTGCTAGCGCCGCCCCGACGCCGGCGCCCCCCAAGCTCTCCTTCTCCAGCGTCACCAAGGGCTTTGATGGCGGGCGCGGCTGGACTCCGGCGTTAGAGGACTTCAACCTGGACATCCAGGAAGGGGAGTTCGTGTGCATCGTGGGGCCTTCCGGCTGCGGCAAGACCACCGCGCTCAACCTCGCCGCGGGCTTCGTCCGCCCTGATAGCGGCGCGGTGCTTGTTGATGGCGCGCCCATTGCCAGACCGGGGCCGGACCGCACCGTCGTCTTTCAGGAACACGCGCTCTTTCCCTGGCTCACGGCGCGGCAGAACGTGCAGCTAGCCCTGGAGTTCGCCGGAAAAAAGAAGAAGGAGCAGGAGATCGTATCTCGTTTCTGGCTCCGCCTGGTGCACCTGGAAAAGTTCCAAAACGCCTACGTCCACGAGCTCTCCGGCGGCATGAAGCAGCGCGTCCAGCTCGCCCGGTCCTTCGCCATCAACCCCCGCGTCCTGCTCATGGACGAACCTTTCGCCGCGCTCGATGCCCTCACCCGCGAGGTGCTGTACGGCGAATTCCAGCAGATACTCATGGGCACGCGCCAGACGGTGCTGTTCATCACCCACAACACCCAGGAAGCGGCGATCCTTGCCGACCGGGTGGTGGTCATGGGGGGAGCGCACCCCGGCACCATCAAGGCTGAGTTCCGCGTGGACCTGCCGCGGCCCCGCTCCTTCGAATCGCCCGGCGTCGCCGAAATCGCCGGCAAGACGCTGGCGCTGCTCAAGCACGAGCCTGCGCTGCTCGATGCGGAGGGCGCCAATGGCGAGTCCCGCTAACGCTTCCTCCGCCTCTCGCAGCAAGCGCCTCACCCTGGTGCAACGCTGGCGCGGCGGCATCGTCGCCCTCGTCTTCGTAACCTTGCTCGCGCTGGTGTGGGAAGCGATCGTCCGCGCCGACTTCTGGCCCCAGTACCTCCTCCCCTCCCCGGCGACTGTCGCCGCGCGCGTGCTTGACGGCCTGCGCGATTTCACCATACCCCGCGCCATCGGCTACACCATGCGGCGCATCGCCATCGGCTACGGTATCTCCGTCGTCCTCGGCATCGCCCTTGGCGTCGCCATCGCCCGGTTCCATCTGCTGGAGCAATCGCTGGGCACGCTGGTCAGCGGGTTGCAGGCGCTGCCGTCCATCACCTGGCTGCCCCTGGCCCTGCTCTGGTTCGGCTTGAACGATACGGCGATCATCTTTGTCGTCGTCCTCGGCTCCCTCCTTGCCATCGTCCAGGCCACGCGTGATGGCATCCATAACGTGCCGCCGCTGTACTTCCGCACCGCGCGCAACCTCGGCGCCAGCGGCCTGGCGATGTACTGGCGCGTGGTGCTTCCCGCCGCGCTGCCCTACATCATCACCGGCATGAAGCTTGGCTGGTCCTTCGCCTGGCGCTCGCTCATGGCCGCCGAGCTTATCTTCTTCACCCCCGGCCTGGGCCACTTGCTGGAGGTGGGCCGGGAGTTCAATGATGTCGCCCAGGTCATGGCGGTGATGGTGGTCATCGTCTTCCTGGGGCTCGTGGTGGACAAGGCGGGCTTTTCCCGGCTGGAGCAGATGGTCCGCACCCGCTGGGGCCTCGCCGGCATGAGCGAATAGCGGGCCTCCGCGCATAACCCTGCGCTGCTCCTGCTAGCCTGCCTGCGGGCGCACGTGGAGCCCCATCACCGCCGCCGCCACCTCGCCGAGTCCCGCGTCAATGCAATCGTGCAATGAAGCATACAGCACGTTATCGATGGCGCTCCGCAGCCAGGCATCCGCCTCCGGCACCGTATCGCATCCTTTGCTCACCGCTTGCACATGCAACAGCCGCTGCAAAAAGTGCCATTGCAGCGGCGTGAACATCTCGCGCAATTGCTCCGTCTCCCCCCAGGTTGTCTCCATGCCAGCCCCCAGTAGCCATACAGGTTGCCACGCATCATGCGCCTGCGGCGGCAACGCCCACCTCACCCGGTGGAGGCATCAGAAGAAACAGACCTGCCTCACCCGTTACCAGCGATGCCTCCGCTTCAGTTGACAGCAAGGGGAGGGCACGATACAATGCCAGGGATCGTCACGCAACCCCGTGCGGCTGCATTGGCACTTGGTAGTGGAGGAGGCCCCAGAACACCCATGGTGAAAATCCGTTTGCGGCGCGTCGGCGCGAAGAAAGCTCCAGCCTACAGAATTGTAGTCGCCGACTCACGCTCGCCGCGCGATGGGGCCTTCGTGGAAATCATCGGCACCTACAACCCTTTCCCCAATCCTCCTGCAATCGAGCTCAATGAAGAGCGCGCACGCTACTGGCTGAAGTCCGGCGCTCAGCCTTCCGATGCCGTGGCACACATGCTGCGGGTGCGGAACCTGATACCAGCGGGGACCACTCATGGGAGGCCTGCCGGAACCAACCCGGCTCCGGCGCCCAGCCTCGCCAAGCCGTAGCTCACATGCTAGGCTCGCGGAGCCTGATGGAAGCGGGAAAGACCCATGAAAGAGCTGATTGAGTACATCGCCAGGTCTATCGCCGACGATCCCGCAGCGGTGGTGGTGACGGAAACCCAGGAAGAAGACCGCGTGGTCATTCGCCTGGAAGTGGCCCCGGACGACAAGGGCAAGGTTATTGGGCGGCAGGGCCGGGTGGTGCAAGCCATGCGCACCCTGCTCCGCGTGGCGGCGGTCAAGAAGGGCGTCCGCGTCAATCTGGAAATCCCGTAGCGCCCGCTGCTGCTCGTGCCCCGTCCTCACCATTCGCCCGTTCCCCAACCCTCCTCCGGCTTTGTCCTTGTCGGCCGTGTCCTGCGCCCCTTCGGCGTCCGCGGCGAGTTGAAGGTGGAATCGCTCACCGATTTTCCCGAGCGCTTTACCCCCGGCAGCATCCTCTATCTCCAGGGCAAGCCCCGCACCGTCCAGGGTAGCCGACCCCTGGGCCGCGACATCGCCGTCAAGTTTGCCGGAATCGAGAATCCTGAGGACGGCAGCGCCTTCGCTGGCGCTGTCCTTGAGGTGCCTGAAGACTCGCTGCGCCAGCTCCCCCCAGGCGCCTACTATCATTCCCAGCTCATCGGCTTGCGCGTGACCACCACCGCCGGCCAAGCGCTCGGCGCCGTCACCCGCATCCTCTCCACCTCCAGCAACGATATCTACGTGGTGGAAAGCGACAGCGGGGAAATCCTCGTGCCCGCCATCAGCGCCGTGGTGCAGAAGATCGACTTGGAAGCGGGCGTCATGACTATTGAAGCCGTCCCCGGCTTGCTCTGACGCGTGCATCTGCTCTTGAACCAACGCCCAGGCTGCATGCTACAATTGCCGCCGTAACCTGATACGTTCACCAGGGCGTCCGCGGGGAGGGGCATCGCATGTCCGGCCATTCCAAGTGGTCACAGATCAAACGCCAGAAGGGCGTCACTGACACCAAACGGGGCCAAGTCTTCACCAGGCTGGGGCGCGAGATCTGGGTCGCTGCCAAGGAAGGCGGCGGCGACGTTGAGATGAACTTCCGCCTGCGCCTTGCCGTACAGCGCGCCCGCGACGCCAATATGCCCCTGGACAATATCGAACGCGCCATCAAGCGCGGCACCGGCGAAGCCGGAGACGGCGCCACCGTGCTTGAACTCACCTACGAGGGCTACACTCCTGGAGGCGCCGCCGTCTTTGTGCAGACCATGACCGATAACAAGAACCGCACCGCTGCGGAGGTGCGCCGCGTCTTCTCCCGCAACGGCGGCAACCTCGGCGAATCCGGCTGCGTCGGCTGGATCTTCCACAGCAAAGGCGTCCTCACCGTCGCTGCGCCCTCGGGCAAGGCCGACGACCTCGCCCTCACCGCCATTGACGCCGGCGCGGAGGACGTCAAAACCGAAGACGGCGTCATTGAGGTGTACACCCCGCCAGAATCGCTAGAGCAGGTGCGCGGCGCCCTAACCCGCGCCGGTGCCTCCATCGAATCCTCCGAGGTGCAGCACGTCCCATCCAACACCGTGCCGCTGGACCCGGCCAACGCCCGGCTGACCCTCCACATGCTGGAACAGTTGGAAGAGCTGGACGACGTCCAGAAAGTCTTCACCAACGCCGACTTCCCCGCAGAGGTCCTCGCCGAAGCCTCAAGCTAACCGCACGCATCCGCTGGCCGGCTTCACGGAAGCCGCGGGCAGTCCCACACATCCGCCCTCCATCTCCAGACGTACTACCTCCTAGCTGCGCCACCCATACCCTAGCGCAGACCTTGGAGGCACCATGCGTTCTGCTCTTGTACTTCTCGCCGTCTCCGCCGCGCTGGCGATCACCGTTGCCGCCTGCGGCAGTGACGACACGCCTGCATCCACCCCTGTGCCAACGGCAGCTCCCACAGCCACGCGAGCCCCCACCAACACCCCAGTTCCCCCCACCGCCACCCCTGCCCCCGCTCCCACGACCGTTCCCGTGGTGACGACTGCCAGCTTCACCGGCCTGGGCGCCATCATGACCGATGGCGCAGGCCGCGCCCTGTACATCTTCGACCGCGATACCCCCGGCGTCAGCGCCTGCACCGGCAACTGCCTGAACACCTGGCTGGTGCTCCCGCCGGGAACCGGTTCACTCACCGGTTCCAGCGCCGTCACTGCGCGCCTAGAGGTCATCACCCGCCCTGACGGCGCGCGCCAGGTGACGTCCAACGGCATGCCCCTGTATTACAACGTGCGGGACACCGCGCCCGGCACCGCGCTGGGCGCAGGCGTAGGCGGCATCTGGTGGACGGTGCGCGGCGACGGCACAAAGGTCAGCGTCTCGCTCCAGCCCGCGCCCACGGCAACCCCTGTGCCCACTGTCGCGCCCACGGCCGGCGGCGGCGCAGCGCGGGCACGCCAGTCCATCATCGCCGGTTTCGGCCTGGAGACCTTCTCCATTAGAGCGGGCACCAGCGTTGTCTGGAAGAACCTGGACCCCGACCCCCACACGGCCAGCTCCGGCGCCAATAGCAACGCTGACCGCAGGTTTGAGAGCGGCGTTCTTGAAAAGGACCGGAGCTCCGCTCCCATACTCTTCGCCACGGCGGGGTCATTCCCTTACTTCTGCGCTATCCACACAGACATGCGGGGCACGGTGACCGTCACCCCCTAGCGGCAGCACAACTCGCCTCACACACAGAACGGCCCCTCGCGCGAGGGGCCGTTCTGTGTGTGACAACGACTCCTGGGGCATGCGCTCCTGGTGCCGTATAATGTGCGCCATGCGCGTCCTTGGGATAGACCCTGGCACCGTCCACATGGGCTTCGGCATCGTAGAGCAGCGCCAGGCGGACATCGCCCTGATCCACTGCGGCGTGCTGGAAGCACCCCAGCGCGACCCCATTGAGCGGCGCCTGCTGCGTATCTTCACCCAGCTCCAGGCGCTCATCGCCCAGCATGCGCCGGACGCCATCGCCGTGGAAGAGCCGTTCGTCGTCAAAGCCGCGCGCAACTCCGCCCTCGCCGTCGGCGAAGCCCGCGCCATCGCCCTCCTCGCTGCCGCGGGCGCCAGTCTCCCCGTGTCCCAGTACACCCCCAGCAAGGTCCGCAGCACCGTCATCGGCTACGGCGCGGGAGACAAGGAGCAGGTGCGCCAGATGGTCTCCATGCTCCTTGGCGCATCCCTGGAGTCCTTCCGCCTGGACGCCTCTGACGCCCTCGCCGTCGCCATTTGCCACCTGCGCCATGCCGCCATCGCCGATCTCATCAGCGCGTTGCCCGCCCCCGCGCGTCGCCCAGCGGCCAGCCCAGCGGCCAGAAAGAATCGCTCGTGATCTCCTCCGTCCACGGCATCGTAGAAGCCGCCGATAGCGAGTCGGTGGTCATCGCCGTCGGCGGCATCGGCCTGCGCGTCTTCGTCCCCGCCTCCACCCTCGCCGATCTCCACGCCGCCGTGGGGGAACGCGCGCGGCTCCACACCCATCTTGTGGTGCGGGAAGACTCGCTTTCCCTCTACGGCTTCGCCACCACGGAAGCCCTTCGCCTCTTTGCGCTCTTGCAAGAAGTGAGCGGCATCGGCCCCAAGCTAGCGCTGAAAATGCTCTCGGCACTCTCCCCGCAGGCGCTGGTGAGCGCCATCGTTCAGGAGGACGCCGCCACGCTGCTCCGCGTTCCCGGCATAGGGCGCAAGACTGCGGCCCGCCTGTCGCTGGAGCTCAAGGGAGCGCTGGAGAAAGAGTGGCTCGTCACCCCCGGAGCGCCCGCGGCCTCGCCGGTGGATACTGACGCCGTGGCCGCGCTCACCGCGCTGGGCTACAGCCCAGCGGAGGCCCGCAGCGCCCTCGCCAAAGCCGGCGCCCCTGCCAAGGCCACCCTGGAGGAGAAGATCGAGCACGCCCTGCGGCAGATGGGCAGGCGATAGCCCTACAACTCCACCTCACGCACATCCTTCGCCACCGTCAGCCGCGCCTCCGTCATCGCCTGGATATCCGCCGCGCTGTACCCCGGCGCCGTCTCCCGCAACTCCATCCCCTGCGGCGTCACCGCGATCACCGCCAGGTCCGTCACCACCAGGTCCACACAGCGCAGCCCCGTCAGCGGGTACGTGCAGCGCCGCACCAGGCGCGGCTGCCCATCCTTAGTCACATGCTCCATCACCACGATGATGCGACGCGCCCCCGCCGCCAGGTCCATCGCCCCACCCACGTTACCGATCCCCCGGCCAGGCAACATCCAGTTCGCCAGGTCGCCCCGTTCTGACACTTGGAACGCTCCCAGCACCGCCACAGCAATGTGCCTGCCGCGAATCATGGCGAAGGCGTCCGCGCTGCTGAACACGCTCATCCCCGGCAGCGGCGCCACGAACTGCCCGCCCGCGTTGATCAGATCAATATCTCCCTCGCCGTCGTCCAGCACGCCGCCGTAGCCCAGCACCCCGCTTTCGCTGTGGAACGTCACGCGGCGACCTTCCGGGATGTAGTTGGAAGCCAGCGTGGGGATGCCGATGCCCAGGTTCACCACGTCCCCGTCCTGGAACTCCCGCGCCACGCGCATCGCCATCACGTCGCGGTCCATCGGCTGCTTCATCGCGCCGCCCCCGGCCTCGCCATGATGCGCCGTATGCGGTCCATCGGCTGCTTCATTGCCCCGCCCCCGGCCGCTGCACGATGCGCCGCACATAAATGCCCGGCGTCACCACCGCCTCCGGGTCAATCTCTCCCGCCGGCACGATCTCATCCACCTCGGCGATAGTCACCCGCGCCGCCGTAGCCATCGCCGGGTTGAAGTTGCGCGACGTGCCCCGGTACGTCAAGTTGCCCATCGTGTCGGCGCGGTGCGCCCGGATAAACGCATAGTCCGCGGTGAGGGCATGCTCCAGCACATGCAGCCGCCCGCCGAACTCCCGCGTCTCCTTCCCCTGCGCCAGGTCCGTCCCTGCCGACGTCGGCGTATAGAACGCGGCGATGCCCGCTCCCCCCGCCCGGATGCGTTCCGCCAGCGTCCCTTGCGGCGCCACCTCCAACTCCACCTCCCCCGCCTGCCACGCCTTGCGAAACGGCGTCATCACGGACGGCGACCGCGGCACGGGGAACGACGCGATCGTCTTCCGCACCTGCCGGTTCTCATACAGCACCGCCGTGGTGATGAACTCCTGCCCCGCCTTCGCCCCGAACCCCGGCAGCCCCGCCGTGTTGCCGATCACCGTCAGGTTCCGCGCCCCCTGGTCCCGCAGCGCCGCGATCAGGAAGCTGGGCATCCCCCCCGGCCCGCCGAAGCCGTCAATCATCATCACCGCGCCGTCGGGAATATCGGCGACAGCCCGGGCAAAGCTGTCGAACACTTTTCTTGCTGCCGAACGGTCCGTCGCCATGCACGCCTCCAGCGCAGTATTGTAGCTGCCACCCGTCTGCCCTGCCGGCACCTGCCCAAGCGCCCCTCTTGCACTTCTGTCGCAGCGCACGCTGGAGTATACTTCCCTGTCAGAGCCTGCGCCACGCCGGAGTATGCTGGCCCGTCAGCATGGCGCGCGCAGCCTGCGGAATCCCTATGAGCAGCACATCGCCCCTTGCACCGCAGCGCACCCCTGGCGACCCGCGCCGGGACCCGGCACGCGACCGCGCCATCCTGGACACGCTGCGCCGCCCATTGCGCGACCTCCGCATCTCCGTGACCGACCGCTGCAACTTCCGCTGCACCTACTGCATGCCCGCGGAAATCTACGGCGAGCGCTACCAGTTCCTGCCCAAGTCCCAGATACTGACGTTCGAGGAGATCGCCCGCCTGGCGCGCGTCTTCGTCTCCCTGGGCACGCGCAAAATCCGGCTCACCGGCGGCGAGCCGCTCGTCCGCGCCGATGTGCCGCGCCTAGTGGCCATGCTCGCCGCCATCGGCGGCCTGGAAGACCTGGCGATGACCACCAACGGCTACCTTCTTGCCGATCTGGCCCCTGCCCTGCAGCAAGCCGGACTGCGGCGCATCACCGTCAGCCTGGATACCCTGGACGATGAAACCTTCGGGCGCATGAACGGGCGCGGCTACGGCACGGAGCGCGTCCTCGCGGGCATCGAAGCCGCCGCCGCCGCGGGCCTCCGCCCCATCAAGATTGACGCCGTGGTGCAGCGCGGCGTCAACGATGGCGCCATCGTGGACCTCGCCCGCCGGTTCAAGGGCAGCGGCCACATCGTGCGCTTCATCGAGTTCATGGACGTGGGCAACCTCAACCGGTGGACGCCGGACATGGTCGTGCCATCCTCGGAGGTCGTCCAGCGCATCAACCAGGCGTTTCCCCTGGAGCCAATCGCGCCCGCCTACTACGGCGAAGTGGCCGACCGCTATCGCTACAAGGACGGCAGCGGCGAAATCGGCGTGATCTCTTCCGTCACCCAGCCCTTCTGCTCCGCCTGCACCCGCGCCCGCCTCTCCGCCGAAGGCCAGCTCTTCACCTGCCTCTTCGGCACGCAAGGCCGCGACCTGCGCGCTCCCATGCGCTCCGGCGCCAGCGATGCCGGCCTCGCCGCGCTCCTCACCGGCGTCTGGTCGCAGCGCGGCGACCGCTACTCGGAGCTGCGCGCCGGCCTCGCTGCGAGCCCAGGCAAAAAGATCGAGATGTACCAGATCGGCGGCTAGCCCGCTCGCTACTTCTTCTCCATCGCCGGGCTATACGCACCGCCTCGCGCCGCGCTCGTCACCTGGGCTCGGTGCAGAAATACCTGTTGCGCCTGGGTGACATGTTGAAGATTCCCGCCCCACGCCTTCATCGGCGTCGCCTGCAAGCCGCGCCCGTAGGAGAAGGTCAACTCCCACGGCCCCTTCTCCGGCAGCCGGTTGATCGCATCCAGGTTCACCGTCGCCTCTTCGTCGCCCTGCCCGCCGGACAGAAACGCGACCCCCGGCACCGCCGCGGGCACCGTGCGCTTGAAGCACCGCACCGTCATCTCCGCCACCTCCCCGGCCCCCGCCCTGTTCGCCGCCGCGCTCCCTGAAAGCACCATGTTCGGCTTCAGCACCATCGCCTCCAGCACCACGCGCTGCGCATACAGTTCGTTGAATACTGCGTACAGCGTGGCCTCCGTCACCTCGTAGCACCGCTCGATGCTGTGACTCCCGTCCATCAGCACCTCCGGCTCCACCATCGGCACCAGTCTCGCCTCCTGGGAAAGATGCGCGTAGCGCGCCAGCGCATGCGCATTCGCTGCGATGCAGTAGGCCGTGGGAATCCCCTCACCGATGGTGATCACCGCCCGCCACTTGGTGAACCGCGCCCCCAGGGTGCGATACTCCTGCAGCCGCTCCCGCAAGCCGTCCAGACCCTCGGTGATCGTCTCCGCGGCAGAACCGGCCAGCGCCTTCGTTCCCTTATCCACCTTGATGCCGGGGATCACCCCCTGCTTCGTCAGCACGTCCACCAGGGGAACGCCGTCCGTGGACTTCTGCCGCAGCGTCTCATCGTACAAAATCACACCGCTGATGTACTTGCCGATCCCCGGCGCAGTAAACAATAGTTGCCGCCACCCGCGGCGATTGTCCTCCGTGTTTGCCACGCCGATGCTCTTCAGCCGCCTCTCTATCGTCCCCGTGCTCTCGTCCGCGGCAAGAATCCCCTTGCCCTTCGCCACCATCGCCCGCGCAATCGCCTCAAGCTCGCTCATGCGCCTCTCCTTTCGCGGGGTCCTCCCTGGCTAGAGGCCCCGGCAGTTCCCACCAGTGTGCTGGGTAGTGTACCTTGCCCCCAGACGCGGCGAAAGTCCCGCTCCTCCAACCTGTCCAACTCCTGCTATCATAGCCTCATACTGCCTGCCCCGGAGACCGCCATGCCCAACAACGCAAAGCACCCCCGATTGGAGCAGCATTTCGTCCTCGACCTCGTCCGCGTCACGGAAGCCGCCGCCCTCGCCGCAGGCCATTGCATGGGCATGGGCGACAAAAATCTCGTGGACCAGGCCGCCGTGGACGCCATGCGCGCCATGCTGTCCAGCATGGAGATGGACGGCACCGTCGTCATCGGCGAAGGGGAAAAGGACGAAGCCCCCATGCTCTACATCGGCGAGCGCATCGGAGCGGCCAAGTCACCCCAGGTGGACATCGCCGTTGACCCCATAGACGGCACCACGCTCTGCTCCAAAGGCCTCCCCGGCGCCATCGCCGCTATCGCCCTTTCCCCTCGCGGCACCATGCGCGTCCCCCGCGAGCTGGTGTACATGGACAAGATCGCCGTGGGGCGGGAGGCCAAGGACGCCATTGACATCAACGCCCCCGTCGCGGAGAACCTCAAGAACGTCGCCAAGGCCAAGGGGCGCAAGCTGGAAGAACTCACCGTTATCCTCCTCGACCGTCCCCGCAATGAAAGCGTCCTCGCCCAGGTGCGCGCCGCCGGCGCCCGCGTGCGTCTCATTTCAGATGGCGACATCGCCGCCGCGATCCACGCCGCCATGCCCGGCAGCAACATTGACGTGCTCATGGGCATCGGCGGCACCCCCGAAGGTGTCCTTGCCGCCGCCGCCATCCGCTGCGCCGGCGGGTCCATCCAGGCCAAGCTCTGGCCCCGCAACGACGACGACAAACGACTGGCGGCCAAGACCGGCCTCAATCTCAACAAGGTGTACCAGACGGAAGACCTCTGCGGCGGCGACGACGTCTTCTTTGCCGCCACCGGCGTCACGGGCGGCGATCTGCTCAAGGGCGTGCGCTACTTCGGCGGCGGGGCCCAGAGCCAGTCACTCGTCATGCGCTCCCGCTCCGGCACCATCCGCTGGATTGAGACGATGCACGATTTCACCCGGCTCGATAAGCTCACCGGCGCCAAGGGCGGCCGTCGCACCGCGGGGCGCTAGCCTCCCTCCAGCGCCCCGCACCCTCTATAATACAATCTGTCCAGCACTGTCTGTCAGAGGCGCCATGACCGCGCGAAAACCCCTCCCGAAGCTCCTGCTCGCCACCACCAACGCCGGCAAGATCCGCGAATACACCGCCATGCTCGACGATCTTGCCGTGCAGGTCGTCACCCTCAAGGAAGCCGGCGTCACCACGGACGTCGAAGAGACCGGCGCCACCATCCGCGAAAACGCCATCATCAAGGCGGAAGCCTACGCCCGCCTCAGCGGCCTGCCCACCCTCGCGGACGACTCCGGCCTGGAGGTGGACGCCCTCGGCAGCGACCCTGGCGTCCGTTCGGCGCGCTACGGCGATAAGCAGACGGACAAGGAACGCAACGACCTGGTGCTGGAGAAGCTGCGCGGCGTCCCCGATCAATGGCGCCACGCCCGCTTCCGCTGCGTCATCGCCATCGCCCGCCCGGGGCGCAAGGTCCTCACCAGCGAAGGCGTCTGCGACGGCATGATCGCGCGCCAGGCCAAGGGCTCGCTCGGCTTCGGTTACGACCCCATCTTCTACCTGCCGGAGATGCACCGCCACATGGCCGAGCTGGCCCTGGGACTCAAGAACCAGATCAGCCATCGCGGCAAGGCCATGGAAGGCGCGCGCGACCTCGTGCAGCAGATCCTCGATGAATCCACGGTGGCGCCGTAATGCCCGGCAAGATCACCGTGTACACTGACGGCGCATGCAAGGGCAACCCCGGCCCCGGCGGCTGGGCCGCCCTCATCATTGACCAGCGCGGCCAGGAGACCCTCGTTTCCGGCGGCCCTATCCCCGCCACCACCAACCAGCGCATGGAAGTAACCGCCGCCATACAGGGACTGCGCCGCGTGCCTCCAGGCTCCTCGATCACCCTGCGCAGCGATAGCCTGTACGTGGTCAACACCATGGATCTGAACTGGAAGCGCCGCGCCAACCATGACCTCTGGGCGGAGCTGGACGCCCTCGTGGCGCAGCGCAGCGTGGCGTTCGAATGGGTGCGCGGCCACAACGGCCACCCAGAGCAGGAGCGCGTGGACGAGGCGGCGAGCAAGGCGGCTGCCCTTGGCCGGTAAGATGAAAAGAGTGGCCGGTCAGAAGCCCGCCGCCGCAAGCAAGCCCGCGCTCTCCCACGTGGACGCCAAAGGCAGCGCCCGCATGGTGGACGTCTCTGCCAAGGCCGATACAGAGCGCATCGCCGTCGCCAAGGGGCGCGTCACCATGGCGCGCGAGACGCTGGCCCTGATCGAAGCAGGCAACGCCCCCAAGGGCGACGTGCTGGGCACCGCGCGCACCGCGGGCGTCATGGCCGCCAAGAAGACCTCCGCCCTCATCCCCCTGTGCCACCCCCTCGCCCTCACCAGCATCGCCGTGGACTTCGCCCTCGACCGCGCGCACCCCGGCATAGAAATCATCGCCACGGTCAAAACCACCGGCAAGACCGGCGTGGAGATGGAAGCCCTCACCGCCGTCGCCGTCGCCGCCCTCACCATTTACGATATGGCCAAGGCCGTAGACCGCCGCATGCGCGTGACTGACGTGCGCCTCGCCCTCAAGAGTGGCGGCAAAAGCGGCACCCTGGTGCTGGAATAATGCCGTTGCTCCTCGCCCGCCTGGGACTGCCTTTGGGCATCGCCTTCACCTGGGGCACGGCCCTGCTCGCCCTCTACCTCCACCCCACCTTCTGGGCCCTCTTCGCCCTCACCCTTGGCCTCATCATCTGCTGCACCCTCCGCTCCTGGATGCGCGAGTAGCAGGCGCCGCTATCGCCCCTGCTCCGCCGCCACCCGCTCCAGCGTCCGAAGCGCATTCGTTGCATACGCAATATACTCCTCCGGCGTCAGCTCCACCGGCTTCACCGAATCCCAGCGCACCACGCTCACATACCCCGTCATCCCCGGGTCCTCCAGCTTGATGTTGAACTCATACATCTCGCCGTCAGGGCACACCACGATGCACCCTCGGTCGGCGCCCGAGCCCTCGCCCGGCTCCGCCTCCACCGCCTGCACCTCGTCGCTGTTCAAGAAGTAGGGGAACGGGTCAATCTCCTGCGCCAGCGCCGCCAGCCGCTGCCGCAGTTCCGCGACTGCCCGCTCCAGGCCGTCGCCCGCCTGCGCCCCTGCGCCTAGCCCACTCCGGTCCGCGTCCGCCATCGCCCGCACCTCACGCCGCCAACAATCGCAGCGCCTGCATTATACCCACTCCTTCTGAATCCTCCTGACGTTCCCTCCACCAGGGCCGCGATCTACACCAGCGTGTCGCTGACGGCGGCCCTAGCCCTCCTCGCCGTCACCACCCTCACCGGCGGCCACGACTGGATCGCACGGGGCGGCAGGGCGGCATATGTCTTTGTGTTCGCAATGACCTCCCTCCTGCCGCTCGTCACCTTCTGGGTCAAACGCCGCATGCGCCGCAGGATTTACCCCTTTGCCAGTTCAGCCGCAGCCTTCAGCATCTCCTCCATCGGCACATCTCTAACGTGCGTCGAAATGTACCACTGGTGCCCAAAGGGATCCACGATGCTCCCCGTTCGATCTCCATAGAACTTGTCCTCCACCGGCTGGTCCGCCTTGCCACCCGCGGCGATCGCTTTCGCGAAGGTCGTGTCCGCATCCTCCACGTAGAGCAAAATACTCACGGGCGACCCCCCAGCGCCTGCGGACTCTTGAACCCCATCTCCACCATCTCATCTGCAAGCGCCACGCGGGATCCGCCAATTCCGATTTCAGCATGGCCGACTAGATCGTTTGGCCCGGGTATCCGCAGTATCTCCGTGGCCCCAAAACCTTTCTTGTAATAGGCAATAGCTTTCTTGCCGCCCCGCACAATGAGATAGGGCGTTACGCTGTGGTATCCCTTGGGTATCGGCTGTGCTTTCTTCTTCGCAAGCATGGCTGTCTCCTTAGCTGCGTCCATACACCGGAATCGCCCCGCCGGACACGATCCGGGCCTTTTCACTCACAAGAAACGCCACCACCTCGGCAACCTCGCCTGTCTTCGGCCACCGCGCAAAGTCGGCGTCCGGCATCCCCGCGCGATTCGCCGGTGTATCCATTGTGGACGGCAGAATCGCATTCACCGTGATGCCGTCCGCCAGCCACTCCTGCGCCAGCGAATACGCCAGATTCACCACCGCCGCCTTCGTCGCGCTGTACAACGCCACGCCCGCGCCGCCCGCCAGCGCGCTCCTCGCACCCACCACCACCGCGCTGGCCCCATCCGGCTGCTGTTTGAGGTACGCATACGCCTCCCGCAGCCCCACAATCGTCGTCTTCAGGTTCATCGTCATAAGGCGACCCAGCGTCTCGTCGTCCAGCGTAGCCAGCGGCCCGCCGGCAAACCCGCCGATCGTCGTCACAAATGCCCCCAGCGGCGCGCCCACCGCCGCCAGCGTCCGCTGCGCATCGCCACTCTTGCTGAAGTCCGCCACGTGCACCGTCACCCCTGCCGCGTCCGCGCCCGCCGCGAAGCGATCCCGTATCGCCGCATTCTCCGCCGTCACATGCACCGCATATCCCGCGCCCATCAGCGCCCGCGCTATAGAAACACCCAGCGCGCCCGTCCCCCCGGCAATGAGCGCAACCCGCTTCTTTGTCATGTATCGCTCCTGATTCGCCTGTCTGCGGCAGTATTTCTTCGTTGCGCCGCCATGTCAAGGCGCGCATTTGACCCACCACGGCGCCACTCCTATAATCCGCGCAAAGAACGGGACCAACCAACACTCAGGCAGCAACAAGGCCCGCGCCTTCGTCGCCCCCAGCCTGTACTATCCGCTGCGCGTCATGGAGGAGCTGGAGCGCCGCGGCGAAGGCGACTCACCCCGCGGTACCAGCATGCGCCGCGACTTCGATCACATGTGCAGCATGCTCGCCGAAGCCAGCTCCGCGGGCCTCACAATCGTCACCGGCGACGACTTCCGCACCACGCTCATCCCGCATAGCGATACCGCCAAGGAACTGAAGTCTACGTCCGCCACGCCGGCGTCTCCCCCCTGCAGGTCCTGCGCTGGGCCACCAAGCACAGCGCCGAGCTCACCGGCATGGGCGATGAACTCGGCACTATCGCGCCAGGCAAGCTTGCCGACCTGCTGGTGATTGACGGCGACCCCACCGCGGACATCACTGTACTGCAAGACCAAAGCCGCATCCTCGCGGTCATGAAGGCAGGCGTACTCCACAAGGACGGCATACCCGCCGCCGCGAAGAAACTCTAGCTACTTACCCTTCGCCCCAGAGCCCGTGGTGCTCGGTTCCCCGCGGCAACACGGGATACACCTGGTGAAAAACCTCCTAGCGTATCTGCATCCGCTCGAACAGATCGGCCAGCCACTGCGCATCCTCTTGCGACTGATACGAACGCAGCGCGGCGATCTTCATCTCACGCGTCCCCGTTATGTCAACGAAATGCGTCGGCTCCGTCTCCGGCCCATCCAGCTTGAGAAGCACCTCAGGGGTTTCCAGACACGACTTGGGGATCGCTGTACACAGCAGCCGCGCCTGTGCCCCGCCCTCGCGCCGGTAGCGATGGAACGCTTCCACCGCCGCCTTGTGAATCGCAATGTGGTCGTCATGCCGCGAAATGCCCAGCGGACCGAACGTCAGCACCGCGTCCGGGCGCACCCGCAGCATGACCGCGAGCACCTTGCCAGCGATCTCCTCGAATGGCGCGTCCTTCACTTCTTGGTCGCGGTAGCCGAGAAACACCGGCGGCTGCGCGCCGTAGCGTTGCAACACGCCGCGCAGCTCGCGCTCCCGCACCGCCGCCAGCTCCTCCCGTTGCAGCACCATGCCGTTGCTGCCCAGCGCCCCCATCTCGCCGCGCGTGGTATACTCCGGCATCGTCGGCCCCGCCTGATCGGCATCGGCATATATCCCTCCTAGAGGAGACCCCCTATGGAAGGCAGACCCCTCTCCGGCGTCGCCTGCGTCTTCGGCAACTGCACCATCCCCGGCCAAGAGGCTGAGCTCAACGAGTGGTACGACAACATCCACATACCCGATATCACCAAGCTCGGCCTCTACGGCCCCACCACGCGCTTTGAAAACCCCGGCGCCAAGAGCACGGCGGAATCGCCGCGCTTCCTCGCCGTCTATGAAACCACCCAGGCCGACCCTGCCGCCGCGTGGATCAGCAACCGCGCCACGCCACGCCGCCAGCAAGCGCCGGGCAAAGCAGGCATCGCCGCAACACTCGTCGGCATTTTCAACCGCACCGGGCGCGCTCCCTCCCCCGCCAAGGGCAAAAAGACCACCGGCATCATGGCCGTCCTCGTCAACTGCAAAGACCCCGCGCAGCTTGCCGCCTTCAACGATTGGTATGACTCCGTCCACATCCCTGACGTCGAGCGCTCCGGCCTCTACTTCACCACCACCCGCTTCATCAACACCAACGCTGACGGCTCTCAGCCAGCCTACCTCACCATCTACGAAACCGCCTCCGCCGACCCCTTCGCTCCCTTCCGTTCGTTCCTCAAACTGCTCCCCGCAATGATGGCCCAAGACCCGCGTGCTGCCCTAGGCGATGTCAAGCACATCGCGCCCTACGCGCTGATCTTCTCTCAGACCCGCGCCGCCCGGCCCTGACGCCCGTCCCCCTCGGCAATCCCGCCCGGCATCGCGGGCGCCTGGCGCGGCTCACCGCCATCTGAGGAGCGCACCTATGGACTATGACGGACGCGCCGCCTTCGAACGTCCCCTCGAAGACTTCTCCCCCGGCCAGCGCTTCATCCACTGGCCCGGCCGCACCATCACCGAAGCCGCCAGCGACGCCTTCTGCTACTGGACCTACAACCGCCAGCCCCTGCACCTGGACGAAGAGTACGCCAAGACCACTCTCTATGGCCGGCGCATGGTCAACGGCCTCTTGATCCTCTCCACCGCCGTCGGCATGAGCATCGCCGGCGTCAGCGGCGGCATCATTGCCAACCTCGGCTATGACGCCGTGGTGCACCACGCCCCCGTCTTCATCGGAGATACCGTCTACGCCTCCAGCACCGTGCTTGAAGTACGGCCCTCCGCCAGCCGTCCCAACCGCGGCATCGTCGCCTTGGAGACCCAGGTCGCCAACCAGCGCGCCGAAGTCGTCCTCACCTTCACCCGCCGCTTCATGGCCCCGCGCAAGCGCGGCTCGCAGTAGCCTCCTCCCCTGCCCGCCCCCTCCCCTGTGCTATCATCAAATATCATCATGAATAAAGCCGCCGTAACGTCCATCAAGCTCAACGCGCAAGGACTCATCCCCGCCATCGCCTGGGACGAGCAGTCCGGTAAGGTGCTCATGCTCGGCTGGATGGACCGTGAAGCCATCAAGCGCACCCTGGAAAGCGGCGACGCCTGGTTCTACAGCCGCAGCCGCCAAGAGCTATGGCACAAGGGCGCCACCTCCGGCAACTACATCCGCGTCAAAGACGTGCAAATCGACTGCGACGGCGATGTGCTGCTCCTCCGCAGCGCCCCCACGGGTCCCGCCTGCCACACCGGCGAGCAGACCTGCTTTTTCACCGGCCTCCACCCATCCAACCTCCAGTTCGAGCAGGCCGAGCCGCACGCCCTGGATGACCTTTTCACCACCATTGAATCGAGGAGGCGGGACAGGCCGGAAGGCAGTTACGTCGCCAAGCTGCTCTCCCAGGGCACCGACCGCATCGGCAAGAAAGTCATCGAAGAAGCGGGGGAGACCGTCATCGCCGCCAAGAACAACGTCAAGGACGAGCTCGTCCATGAGGTCGCCGACCTCTGGTTCCACAGCCTGATCCTGCTCTCCTCCGCCGGCCTCACCCCGGAAGACATCTATACAGAACTGCGCTCGCGCCGGAAGTAGGCCCCTCCCCATGCAGATTCCCAAGGAGATATCCCTCCTACCCGATGGCATCCACATCCTCTGGGATGACGGTCACCAGGGCGTCCACCAGCCGCGCACCCTGCGCTACGAATGCCGCTGCGCCTCCTGCATCCATGAGATGAGCGGCAAACGCATGATCAAGCTGGAGCAGATCCCCCAGGACATCCAAGCCCTCGACCACATGACCATCGGCCGCTACGCTCTCCAGTTCCTCTGGAGCGATGGGCACGATACCGGCATCTACCCCTACGTCCTCCTCCGCCGCCTCTGCCAATGCGATGTCTGCGCCATGGCCCGCGCCCACGCCGCGCCGCCTTCCTAGCCCCGCCCTACAGCGGCAGCGCCGCCGTCGCCTGCTGGATCAGCTTCACCAGCGGCCCCGGATACACCCCGAACAGCACCACGGCCGTCGCCAGCCCCGCCAGCGTGAACGTCATCGCCGGCGACAGCCGCAGCGCCGAGCTATCCTCCGCCTCGCCAAGGTACATCTGCTTCATCACCATCAAATAGTAGTACAGCGATATAAGACTGCCCGCCACGGCGATCCCCACCAGCCACAGGTAGCCGCTCTCCGCCGCGGCGGTGAACAGGTAAAACTTCGTGGCGAAGCCGGAGAAAATCGGCAGGCCCGCCAGCGAGAAGAGCGCCATGCTCAGCACCATTGCCAGGAACGGCTGCCGCTTCCCTAGCCCCGCGTATGCCGCGATCGTCTCCTTCCCCGTCATGGTCTGATAGGCGATCACGCAGGCAAACGCCGCAAAGTTCGTCGCCGAATACCCCACGATGTGGAACACCAGCCCCGTGGACCCCTGCGACGACAGCGCCACGATCCCCATCAGCATATAGCCCGCATGGCCGATGCTCGAATACGCCAGCATGCGCTTGATATTCGTCTGCGTCATCGCCACCAGGTTGCCCAGGAGTATCGTCGCCGCCGCCAAGCCGGCCACCACGCCCTGCCAGTGCTGCGCCGCCGGCCCGAAACCCAGAGAAAAGAGCCGCAGCAGCAGGGCAAAGCTCACCGCCTTGGATGCCACCGAAAGATACGCCGTCACCGGCGTCGGCGCGCCCTCGTACACATCCGGCGCCCACATGTGGAACGGCACCGCTGTCACTTTGAAGCCAAACCCCACAATCACCAGCGCCACGCCTGCCAGCAGCGCCGGCGATGCGTTCTCCGCCTGCGCCAGCGCCGCCCCCATCTCGGCGAACGTCGTCGTCCCCAGCGCGCCGTACACCAGGCTCAGCCCGTACAGCAACAGCGCCGATGAAAACGCGCCGATCAAGATGTACTTCACCCCCGCCTCCACTGACCTGGGACGATGCACGGCATACCCCGCCAGCACATACAGGCAGAAGCTGAACAATTCCAGCGATATGTACGCCGTCAGTAGCTCCCCCGCGCCCACCATCGCCATCATCGCCACCAGCGAAAACAGCACGAAGCCGTAATACTCCCCCGGGCTGCTCAGCTCCCGCTCCACATAGTCCATGGAAGCCGTCACCATGAACGCCCCCACCGCCAGCAAGAACACTTTCATAAACAGCGCGTAGCTGTCCACCAAGAACAGCCCGCCGTACAGCGCCTCATCCTTGCCCGCCAGCGTGAACGCCGACCCCATCGCCGCGGCAATCCCCGCCAGCGACAGATACGCCAGCCACCGTTTGCGGCGCGCGGGCAAGAACAGGTCCGCGCCCAGCACCACCAGCGCCATGCCCGCCATGACGAACTCTGGAAGAAAGAGTACGTAATTCACATTCATGTGTTACCCGAACCTGCCCGCCAGCGCATCCACGCCGCTGTTGATAACGTTAAGAAACGGCCGGGGGAACACACCCACCAGCACCAGCATCGCCACCAGCGCGGACGCCACGAACCCCTCGCGCAGGTTGGCATCGGTGACATGCTCCCACCTGGCGTCGAGCGGCCCGTAAAACACCCTTCCCACCAGGCGCAGGATATACACCGCCGTAAGCATCGCTGCGATGATCCCCAAAACTGCCACCACGGGGTACGTGCGAAACGCCCCGATGAATACCAGCACCTCGGCCACAAAGCCGCTCAGCCCCGGCAACCCCAGCGACGCCAGGCCCGCCACCACAAACGCCGCGGCCACGAACCCCATGTGCTTGGACAGCCCTTGGAACACCGTGATGTCGCGCGTATGCGTCCGCTCGTAGATCACCCCCACCAGTGCGAAGAACAGCGCCGTCATGATCCCGTGCGAGAACATCTGCAACACCGCGCCGCTCATGCCCGTGCGGTCCAGCGTCGCCAGCCCCACCAGCACCAGCCCCATGTGCGCCACGCTGGAGTAGCCGATCACGAACTTCAAGTCGCGCTGCGCCATCGCCGAAAACGCGCCGTATACCAGGTTCACCGTCGCCAGCGCGATCATCGGCGTCTGCCAGTCCTGCGCCCCGTCCGGCAACAGCGTCATCCCCACGCGGATGATCCCGTACGCTCCCAGCTTCATCAGCACCCCGGCGTGCAGCATGCTCACCGCCGTCGGCGCCGCCACATGCCCGTCCGGCGACCATGTATGGAACGGCCACAGGCCCGCCAGCACGCCGAACCCCACCAGCAGCAGCGGGAAGAACGTCCGCTGAAAATCCTGGGTGAACTCCGCGTCCTGCAGCCGCGTCACATCGAACGAGCCCGCATCCGCCTGCACGTACATCGCGATAATCGCCACCCACACCAGGGCGCTCCCGGCGACGAGATACAGCGTCAGCTTCAGCGCCCCGTACTCCTTGCGCGTGCTCCCCCATACCGCGATGAGCAGGTACATCGGCAGCACCGCCAGCTCATAGAAGAAGAACAGGAAGAACAGGTCCAGGGACACAAACGTGCCGTACACGCCCGCCACCAACACGAACAGCAAGACGAAATATTCCTTGGCGCGTTCCTTGATGCCGAACGAGATCAGCACGCCGCTGCACGACACGATGCCCGTCAGCAGCACCATCGGCACGGAGATGCCGTCCACCCCCAGGTGCAGCGAAATGCCCAGGCTGGGCATCCACTCCCACTGCCGCTGAAACTGGTAGCCGCCCTGCTCGTAGTCGTACGCTGCAAACGCATAGATCGAGAGCGCCAGCATCGCCACAGCCAGCGCCAGCGATACGCCGCGCAGCGCCTCCACACGCCGGCGCGGAATGCACAGCGCCGCCCCCGCGGCGGCGGCAGGCAACAGCACCAGCAGCAGGAGCAACACGTCGTTCACCGGCCCCCTCCCTGCCTCATGCCGTAGCCACCACGGTAATAATGATTGCAAGCGCACTCACGCCGAACGCCAGCAGATACACCGATACCTGCCCCGCCTGCTGCAACCGCAGCAGGCGCCCCGCCAGCGCCGTCGCCTTCCCCGCGCCATCCACGCCCGTATCGTTCACCACGCGCCGGTCGAACGCCGCCGCCAACCGCCCCAGCCCCAGCACCACCCGGTCAATCACCCACTGGTACGCCGCATCAAAGTACAGCTTCTCCTCCAGCGCGCGGTACAGCCTGGGGAACCGCGACTCCACACGCGATGCGGGCAACGCCGTCCCGCGCGGGAAGTACAGGCGTATCCCCGCAAGGCCCGCCGCCAAAACCAGCGCGACAGACGGCCAGAACACATTGGCATGGAACTCATAGCCGACCGGCCCTTCCCTCGGCAGGAACAAGAACGTCCCCAGCCCGGCAAAATTCCCCCAATGTAGCGCCAGCGCGCCCAGGGCCACTGCCGGCAGCATCAACGCCACCAGCGGCAGCACCATCACCGCCGGCGATTCGTGGGCGTGCTCCGCCTCTTTCGTACGCCCCTCGCCGGAGAACGTCATCAACACCAGCCGCGCCATGTACAGCGCCGTCAGCGAAGACGCCGCCAGCGCCGCTGCGTACCATAGCCCGCCGCGACCGTGCAGCACCGCCGCCAGCACCTCGTCCTTGCTGAAGAACCCGCTGGCGGGAATCACCCCCGCCAGCGCGATCGCCCCCAGCAGAAACGTCACCGCCGTCACCGGCATGCGATGGGCCAGCCCCCCCATGCGGCGCATGTCCTGCTCGCCGCCCATGCCGTGAATCACCGACCCCGCGCCCAGGAAAAGCAGCGCCTTGAAAAAACCGTGCGTCAGCAAGTGGAAGATCGCCGCCGTATAGCCGAAGGCCCCCAGCGCCAGCATCATAAACCCCAGCTGGCTAATCGTTGAGTACGCAAGCACCTTCTTGATGTCGTTCTGCACAAACGCCAGCGCCGCCCCCAGCACCACCGTGATCAGTCCCACCGCGGCCAGGAACTGGAGAACCCCCGGCGACGACTCCAGCACCGGCAGCATCCGCGCCACCAGGTACACGCCCGCCGCCACCATCGTCGCCGCGTGGATCAGCGCACTCACCGGCGTCGGGCCTTCCATCGCGTCCGGCAGCCACACGTGGAACGGCGCCTGCGCCGACTTGCCCATCGCCCCAATCACAATCAGCGTCCCGCCCAGCGTCAGACTCGTGTGGCTGATCGTCCCCGCCTGCGCCCCCGTCACGATCTCCGCAAGCTCAAACGTCCCCGCGGCCTGGAACAGCACTAGAATGCCCGTGAGCAGCGCCACGTCCGCCACCCGCGTCGTGATAAACGCCTTCTTCGCCGCCTCCGCCGCGGAGCGCCGCTCGTACCAGAAGCCGATCAGCAGGTACGACCCCAGCCCCACCAGCTCCCACGTCACATAGAACACCAGCAAATTGTCCGTCAGCACCAGCGCCAGCATCGCCGCGGCGAAGAACGAAAGCAGCGCGTAGTACCACACAAATCGCGGATCGCCCCGCATATACCCCAGCGAAAAGACCTGCACCGCCAGCGTCACCGCCGTCATCAGCCCCAGCATCACCACCGTGAGCGCATCCACCGTCATGCCCATCTGCACCCGCACGTCCCCCGCATCGAACCACAGCCAGCTGAAAGAGCGCGCCCCGTCCGTCACCATGTGCGCCATGATGGGCCAAAACAGCACAAAGCATGCCGTGCTCGCCGCCACCGCCAGCAGCGCCCACGCCGGCTTCATCCACCGGCCTCCCAGCGCCAGCACGGCAAACGCGCCCATGCACAGCGCCGGCAACAGCCAGGCCTGTTCCAGGTTCATCCCTTATCCGCCTGCCATTTCATCAGCCCTACCATTTCATGAGATTCACGTCATCCAGATTCGCCGACCCCTTGCTGCGATACAGCCGCAGGATCACCGCCAGCGCCAGGCCCACCTCCGCCGCCGCCACCGTAATAATGAATACCGCGAACACAAAGCCCACCATCGCCGTGGGATGCAGGTAGGCGGCAAACGCGATCATGTTGATGTTCACCGCGTTAAGCATCAGCTCAATAGCCAGCAGCACCATCACCGCGTTGCGGCGCGCCAGCACGCCGTACACTCCAATAGCAAAGAGGATCGCGCTCACCACCAGCACCCACTCCAGTTGGATCACCGCCGGTCCCCTGGGCGTGCGATCACAATCGCGCCGATCAGCGCCACCAGCAGCAGCAGCGACGCTATCTCAAACGGCACCGCCCACTGCCCGAACAGCGTCTCGCTGAACGCGCGGAAGCTCGACGGCCCCGGTTCCGGTGCGCTCGGCCACGCCGTCGCCACGATCACCCCTGTCAGCGTCCCCAGCGCCGCAAGCCCCGTCAGCGCCGCCAATGGCCGCTGGCGATTGTCCAGGCGCTCCGGCTCATCGCCCCACCGCGTCAGCATCAGCGCGAACAGCACCACCACCACAATCGCCCCGCCGTAAATCAGCACCTGCACCACCGCAAGGAACGGGGCGAACAACAATACAAAGATTCCCGCCACTGCCATCAGGCTCAACAGGAGAAACAGCGAGGCATGCACCACGTTGCGCGCCAGCACCGCGCCCAAGCCGCCCGCCACGGCCACCGCGGACACCGCCAAGAACACCGCCTCCTGCGGGCTCACGCGCTGCCTTCTTTGGGTGGCGCGGCCGCCTCCAATTTGGGCGTCCCCGGCGTCACCTTGATCCCTGCCCGCTGCTGAAAGTCCCGCCCCATGCGGAACAGATCGTCCTTCGTCGCCAGCAACCCTCCCCGGCTGATGTCCGCCTGCTCGTGGTAGTCCGTCATGGCAATCGCCTCGAAGTTGCACACCTCCACGCAGATGCCGCACAAAATGCAGCGCTCCAGGCGGATCTGGAAGTCGTCCACCATCTTGCGCCGCGTGCTCTTCCCCTCCTTCGCCAGCGGGTTGTCCTTCATCGTCACGCTGATGCAATCCGTGGGGCAGTACCTTTCGCACACCTTGCATCCCACGCATGCCGGCTCGTCCACCGCCGAGTCCCACAGCAGCGCGGGAAAGCCCAGCATCCGCGGCGAGATTGGCAAATGCGCATCGGGATACTGCACCGTCACCGGCTTGCGCAGCATCGTCTTCAGCGTCACCCCCATCGCGCGCAGCAGCCCGATCATCCTACGACCCTCCCCCGCTCCACGCGCACACGCGCCGTCTCCGGCATGCCCCTGCGCGCGCTCCGCCGCCGGTAATACAGTGCAACCGCGCCCCCCATCACCCCGCACGACATCGCCGTGATCGTCCAGGCCGGCCATCCGTAGTACAGATAGAACGCCGTCAGCAGCACGTTGAGGAACGCGACGGGCAACAGCCCTTTCCACGCCACCGCCATCAGCTGGTCAATCCGCAGCCGCGGAATGGTCGTGCGCAGCCAGAACATCGCCGCCAGCATCCCGCTCACCTTGACCAGCAGCCACAGCGCCTGCACCATGTCCTGTGCCCATCCCGACTCCGGCGCCGGGCCGCGCCATCCGCCCAGGAACAGCAGCGCCGCCAGCACCGCCACCGCAAACGTGTTGGCATACTCCGCCAGCGAAAACATAGACCAGTGCATGCCGCTGTACTCGATGAACGGCCCGCCCGCCACTTCCGACTCCGCCACGGGGATATCGAACGGCGGCCGCATCACCTCGGCAAGCCCGGCAATGATAAAGAGGAGAAACGCCACCGGCTGCAACGCGATGTACCACACCGCGTCCTGCTCCGCCACGATCACGCGCAAATCCATTGACCCTGCGATCATCACTACCCCCAGCACGCCCACCACCAGCGGCAGCTCGTAGCTCATCAGCTGCGCCGCCGCACGCAAACCGCCCAGCGCCGCATATTTGTTGAACGACCCGAACCCCGCCATGAGCACGCCCGCCACGGACACGCCCGACACCGCCATAATGAACAGAATGCCGAACTCCAGGTTGCGAATCGCGATGTCCCGCGTGAAGGGGATCGTCACCCAGGCCACAAACGCAGGCACGAACACCACCACCGGCGCGATCCAAAACGTCGCCTTGTCCGACCGCCCCGGCGTCAGGTCTTCCTTCGCCAGCAATTTGATTGCATCCGCAACAGGCTGCAGCAGGCCGAACGGCCCCGTGCGCATCGGCCCGATGCGTTGCTGCACCCGCGCGATCAGCTTCCGTTCCGCATACGTCAGCGCCAGCACCACCACCGTGATGAACCCAATGAAGATCGCCACGCTCAGCACGATCCAGCCGAGGTCTGTCCAACTCACCGGTCCACCTCGCCGAGCACGATATCCAGCGACCCTAGGATCACCACCGCGTCGGCAAGGTACGACCCTCGCACCATCTGCCGCAGCGCCATCAGGTTGCAGAACGAGGGCGCGCGAATCTTCACGCGATACGGCGTCTCCTTTCCCTCGCTCACCAGATACACCCCGAAATCGCCCCGCGGGTTCTCCGCCCGCACGTACGCATCGCCCTTCGGCGGCTTCACAAAACCAAACTTCGCCACCGGCGTCTGAATCGCCCCCTCAGGCATCTGCGTCAGCGCCTGCTCGATAATCGAAATGGACTGGCGCATCTCCTCCATCCGCACCCAGTAGCGGTCCCAGCAATCGCCGCTCTTGCCCAGGGGAATGTCAAAGGTGAAGCGATCGTACACCAGGTACGGCTCCGCCGCCCGCACGTCCAGCGGCACGCCGCTCGCACGCAGCACCGGGCCGCTGCACCCGTAGTCAATGGCGTCCTGCGCCGACAGCACCCCGATGCCCCGCGTGCGCCCCAAGAAAATCTCGTTCCGCGTCAGCAGCCGGTCGCACTCCTCGATCCCCCGCTTGAGACCGCTCAGCACAGCGCGCACACGCGGCACAAAGTCCGCGGGCACCTCCTGCGCCACCCCGCCCACGCGGATATAGCTGTGCATCATCCGCGCGCCGCTCACCGCCTCAAAGACCTGCTGGATTACCTCCCGTTCGCGGAAACCGTACATGAACGCCGTAGCGAATACCCCCACGTCCGTGCCGTACGCCCCATAAAACATCATATGACTAGAGATGCGATTCAGCTCGCACATGATCGTGCGAATGTACTGCGCCCGCTCCGGCGCCTCGATCCCCATCAGCTTCTCCGCCGCCAGGCAAAACACCAGCTCATTATTGAAGTTCGAGATGTAATCCAGCCGGTCGAACAGCGTAATGATCTGGCGGTAGTTCTCCCGCTCGCACAGCTTCTCCGAGCCGCGATGCAAATAGCCCACCACCGCCTCCGCATCCTCCACCCGCTCCCCATCTACCTTCAGGATCATGCGGAACACCCCGTGCGTGCTGGGATGCTGCGGCCCCATGTTGAGCAGCATATCCACCGTCTCCACCCCGCGCTCCCCTGCCATTACGATCCCTCCTGCGGCAAACGGCTCCACGGCCGGTCGTTCTCCGGCGTCCAGTCCACCGTCTCTTCAAACGGAAAATCCTTGCGCATGGGATATTTGCCTGAGAACTCATCGAACAGCAGCAGGTGCTTCAAATCCGGGTGCCCCGCGAACGTCACCCCGAACAGCTCCGCCCCCTCCCGCTCGTGCCAGTCCGCGCCGCGCCACACGCCCATCACCGACGGGATAACGGCGTCGTCCTTCGGCGCGTTCGTCTTCAGCATCGCCTTATGCCCCAGCGCTGTGGAAAACAGGAGGTACGCCGCCTGAAAGTAATCGCCGTACTCCGTCACCGCCAGGCACCGCAGATAGTCGAAGCGCAGCCGCGGATCGTCCTTCGCCAGCCGGCACGCCTCCACGATCCGCTCCCGCGGCGCCGTCACCGTCACCTCATCCACCGCGTAGCCGAACGCGGCCCCGAATCCGGCGAACGCCTCCTTCAGCAACGCCTCCATCTTCGCGTCCGGCCGCACCGGCGCCACAGGCTCGGCCTTCTCCGGGCCCCGGCGGACCGGCCGCGGCTCAGGCACGGGGCGTCTTGCCCTCGCGCATGATCTTGTCTTGCAGCTTGATCAGCGCATCCATCAGCGACTCCGGCCGCGGCGGGCACCCCGGCACATAGATATCCACCGGGATGATCTTATCTACGCCCATCACCACGGAGTACGACCGCGTGTACGGCCCGCCGCACGTCGCGCAGCTCCCCATCGCGATCACCCACTTCGGCGATGGCATCTGCTCGTACAGCAGCTTGATCGGCTCCGCCATCTTCTTCACCACCGTCCCCGCAACGATCATCACGTCCGACTGCCGCGGCGACGGCCACGTCACGATCCCGAACCGGTCCAGGTCGTGGTGCGCCATGTACGTGCTGATCATCTCGATAGCGCAGCACGCCAGCCCAAACGTCAGCGGCCACAGCGACGACTTCCTTGCCATCGCAATCAGTTCGTCAGACTTGCCGGTGATCACCCCCGGCGCCCCCGACTTATGCAGCAGGCTTTCGCCCTTCCACAGCCGGTCCGGCGTGACCTTTATCTCCACTCCAGCACCCCCTTCTTCCAGGCGTAGATCAGCCCGAAAAACAGGATACCCATGAATACCAGCATCTCGTAGAACACCGCCGAGGCGACCTCCGGGCCGAGGAAAATCACCGCCCAGGGAAAGAGGAACACCGCCTCCACATCGAACACCAGGAACAGGATGGCAAACAAGTAATACCGGATATGCGTCTGCGTCCATCCCCTGCCCGGGAACGGCACAACCCCGCACTCATACGGGATGTCCTTCATCGCCGACCGCGCCCGCGGCGAGACGACCATCGCCGCAAGGAACCCCGACAGCACCATCACCGCACCGGCGATCGTCGCCACCAGCACTGCCGTGTAATCAGTAAAATACTCGCCGGTCAAACCTGTCCTCCGGCCCAGCGGCCCGCGTCGCACAACCGTAGCGCCAATCAGGAGTAAAATCGCCAGCCATAGGGTACAGCGCACCTGTTGGCCCGTCAATGCAGGGGGCCGGCGAGGAACCTTACGCCCCCGCCTTCACCCGCGCCCTCTTCATCACCGGCGCCAGCCACTTCCCCGTCACCGACTTCCTGTTCCTCGCAATCTCCGCCGGCGTCCCCACCGCCACCACCTCCCCACCCTTATCCCCCGCCCCCGGCCCCAGGTCAATAATCCAGTCCGCATTCTTGATGAGATCGAGGTGATGCTCGATGAGAATCACCGTATTCCCCGCGTCCGCCAGCCGGTGCAGCACCTTCAGCAGCGACGCCGCATCTTCGAACGACAGCCCCGTCGTCGGCTCGTCCAGAATGTACAGCGTCCGCCCCGTGGAGCGCCGCGAAAGCTCCGTGGACAGCTTCACGCGCTGCGCCTCCCCCCCGGACAGCGTCGTCGCCGGCTGCCCCAGCCGGATATATCCCAGCCCCACCTCGAGCATCGTCTTCAGCTTGTTGTTGATCACGGGAATATTGGCGAAGAACTCCTGCCCCTCCGCGACCGTCATGTCCAGCACATCGGCGATGCTCTTCCCCTTGAACAAAATCTCCAGCGCCTCGCGGTTATACCGCTTCCCCTCGCACACCTCGCACGGCACCGTCACGTCCGGCAGAAACTGCATCTCGATCTTCACGTACCCGTCCCCCGCGCATGACTCGCACCGCCCACCCTTCACGTTGAACGAAAAACGTCCCGCCGTATAGCCGCGCGCCCGCGCCTCCGCCACCGTGGCGAACATCTCGCGGATCGGTGTAAACGCCCCCACATACGTCGTCGGGTTGCTCCGCGGCGTCCGACCGATAGGTGTTTGGTCAATATCCACCACCTTGTCCACATGCTCCAGGCCGGTGATCGCATCCGCCTTGCCCGGGTGGTCCTTCGCCCGGTAAAACACCTGCGCCAGCTTCTTGTACAGCACCTCATTGATCAGCGTGCTCTTCCCCGACCCCGATACGCCCGTCACGCACACCAGCTTGCCCAGCGGAATCTCCACCGTCACGTTCTTGAGATTGTTCTCCCGCGCCCCCTTGATCACGATGCGCTTCCCGCTCCCCTGGCGAAATTCCGCGGGCGTGGGAATCTCCCGTGCGCCGGAAAGATACTGCCCCGTGATTGACGCCTTGCTGCGTTCGATATCCCTGATCGTGCCCTCCGCCACCAGGTGCCCGCCGTGCTCGCCCGCACCGGGGCCAAGGTCAATGATCCAATCGCTCGCCCGCATCACCGCCTCATCGTGCTCCACCACAATCACCGTGTTGCCCAGGTCCCGCAGCCGCAGCAGCGTGGCGATCAGCCGTGCGTCGTCGGCCGCGTGCAGCCCCACCGACGGCTCGTCGCACACGTACAGCACCCCCATCAGCCCGCTGCCGATCTGCGTCGCCAGCCGTATCCGCTGCGACTCCCCCCCCGAGAGCGTGCCCGATCGCCGGTCCAGCGAAAGATAGTCCAGGCCAATGTCCAGCAAGAACTGGAGCCGCCCCTCGATCTCCTTGACGATCTGCCGCGCGATGGTGCCCTCCCGCTCCGTCAGCACCGCCTTGCCCCCGTTCTTTCCCTCCAGCGCCTGCACCCACGCCATCGCCCGCGTGATGTCCATCCCCGTCACCTGCATGATGCTCTCCCCACCGATCTTCACCCCCAGCGACTCCCGCTTCAGCCGCCTCCCCTGGCAATCGGGGCACAGCCGCTCCGTCATGTACCGCTCGATCTCCCCCCGCACGTACTCCGACTCCGTCTCCTGGTAGCGGCGCTGCAGGTTGGACACCACGCCCTCTTGCCGGTGCGGAAAACGAAACACCCGGCCGTTCTTCGCCACGTGGCGCACCTGGATCGTGTTGCCCTTGCCCGCCCCGTACAGAATAATCTCCCGCTGCTCCTTGGTGAGCTTCCTCACCGGCGTCTGCAGCGAAATCCCGTGCGCATCGGCAATCGCCTGCAGCATGCTCGTATACCACGGCGTCATCGAGCCTGCGCTCGCCCACGGCGCCACCGCGCCCTCCCCCAGAGACTTCCCCTCGTCGGGGATCACCAGCTCCGGATCAACCTCCAGCTTGAACCCCAGGCCGGCACACGTCGCGCACGCCCCATGCGGGCTGTTGAAGCTGAACGTCCTCGGCTCGATCTCCGGCAGGCTGATGTTGCACGCCGGGCAGGCGAATTTCTCCGAGTACACATGCTCCTGCCCGCCCGCCGCGGCGATGAGCACCACCCCGCCCCCCAGCTTCAGCGCCGTCTCCACTGACTCCGCGATCCGCGCATGCTGATGATCGTCCGCCGTAATCGCCAACCGGTCAATCACCGCCTCGATGTCGTGCCATTTCTTCTTGTCCAGCGTAATCGTCTCCGCCAGGTCCCGCACCTCGCCGTTCACCCGCGACCGCACATACCCTTGCTGCCGCAACGAGTCCAGGATCGCCGCATGCTCACCCTTCTTGTGCCGCACCATCGGCGCAAGAACCAGAAACCGCGTCCCCTGCGGCAGCCCCAGCACCGCGTCCACGATCTGCTGCACGCTCTGCCGCGCGATCGGCCTCCCGCACTGCGGGCAGTGCGGCCTCCCCACCCGCGCAAACAGCAGGCGCAGGTAGTCGTAAATCTCCGTCACCGTCCCCACGATCGAGCGGGGATTGTGGCTCGCCCCCTTCTGGTCAATCGAAATCGCCGGGCTTAGCCCCTCGATGTAATCAACGTCCGGCTTCTCCATGCGCCCCAGGAACTGCCGCGCATACGCCGACAGCGACTCCACGTAGCGCCGCTGCCCCTCCGCGTAGATCGTATCGAACGCCAGTGACGACTTCCCCGACCCCGACAAGCCCGTGATAACCACCAGCTTGTCTCGCGGGATCGTAACGTCGATATTCTTGAGGTTATGCTCGCGGGCGCCTTTGACAAAGATGGTGTTGAGCGGCATGCGGATAGACTTCCCAGGACAGCGGTACGGGAAATTATACACGCCCCACGGCGGGCAGCCCCCAGCGGCTTTGCATATCCGTACCCCGCGAAATGCGGGGCAACCCGCAAGATTGCCCGACCGCAGGCTGCTACCCTTGAGCTACTGGATGAATCCTACATAGGCGGCGGGGTGAAGAGGAGGGACTGGCGCGGATGCATCGGGCGGCGCAACTGCTGACCAACTCCAAGTACCGTGGCTGGCGCATGGGCATTGCGGGGACCATATGTATCGTGTACGCCGTCATGCACGTCCTCACCTACATCCCCGCGATGCGGCCCGTCGTCGACAATCTGCCGTACTTCCGCCTGCACGTCCTGCACAAAGCCGAGGTCCTCCTCATCGTCGTCTATGCCGGCCTCGCTCTGCGATGGCGCTTCGGCATCAGCGCTCTGGTCCTCACCGCCCTGACCTCCATTCCTTTCATCCTGACCCCGTATATTTTCGGCAGGGCGCCGCGCGTGGATGAGCTCCGCGACCAGTCCATTTAGGTCGCCTTCATCCTGGGCATGGGCGCCCTCATGATTCTGTTTATTGAAGACGCCACCCGGAAGGGCGACCGCGTCAAGGCGCATGCCAAACGTCTCTCCGCCCTCGCCGACCTCTCCCGCGCCGGCGCCGCCTCGCTGGAAACCCAAAAAGTCGTCAGCCAAGCGCTCGCCGTGGTGAAGTCCACGCTTGACGCCACCGGCGTTGTCGTCTATGGCCATGCTGCTGCACGGAGCACTCTCGTGTGCTTCGGCCAGGCGGGCATCCCTGCAGGCCGGCTCGCCGCCGCCAACATCCTCAAGCTCGCCAACCCGGATGCGGAGCTTCCCCCAGCCCTCCAGCTAACCGCGCCCGAATATCTGCCGCCCTCGCTCGCCCCCGCGCATAGCCTGTTCTCCGAAGCCACCACCACCCTGGTGCTGATCCCCCTCAACGCCCAGAGCGAGCGCATCGGCCTCCAGATCGTCGGCCTGCGGCGCGTCGCCGTTGACACCCACGACCTCGATTTTCTCCAGTCCGCCGCCGACCAGCTCGCTCTCAGCGTGCGCAACACCCAGCTATACGCCGATGAGCAGCGCGCCCGCACCGATGCCGAATCGCTGGTCAAAGCGCTGCGCGCCACCCAGGCTACGCAGGGCCAGCGCCGCGCCGCCTGACTTCCCACAAACAACAGAGGGGGCGCTCCTGATGAGCGCCCCCTCTTTCTCTTTCGTTCCCCCTGCCTTGCCTAGCCCGCGCTACTTCTTCCCCGGCAGCTTCACCGGCGTGCTCAGCGAAAGCGTGCCCCCGTAGTGGTACAGGCTCCGTCCCGCGTCGCCGCCCACCACAAAGATGTCGAACGACTCCGGGCTGGGGTACAGCGACACTTCCGTGCGCGGGTTATCCCACAGCCATTGCAACTCGGGGTGCGCCACGATAAAGCTCTCCACCGGCTTGTTCAGCATCACCTCGTCGAACGGCGCCCGCGCCACCTTGAACAGCTCTTCCTTCACCTTGCGCAGCGACCATCCCGCCCGCCCGAACGCCTGGGCGTGGTCGGGGCACATAAGGATCAAGTTCTGCGCCTCGCCGTAGTAGATGCCGTGGCCCGCGTTCGGCCCCCGCGTGTTGATCAGCCAGTTCGCCACCTGCACCTGCGCCAGGTTCCGCGCCGCCGATCCGAACACCTTGATCAGCTTGTTGGGATCGTGGTTCTGGAAATCGAACAGCTCGCACACGCCGTAGGGCACGTTCACCGTCACAATCGTCGCATCCTTGGAGTAGCCCTTGGACACGCGATACGGCTCCCACGGGTTCCGCTCCTCATTCTCCGCCACGCACGCGCTGAACTTCATCGAAGTGCCGATCGTATCCATGTCGCTCACCGCAGGGTACGAATGGCCCACGTTCATCATCATCAGGCGCAGCGTCCTGCCGATGCTCACATTCACCTGCGAGATGGAGCCTGGGCCCAGCGCGCAAATGCCGTTGTTCATGCCGATCTCTTTGGCGTACGGCCCGCTCACGGTGATCACCGGCGCCTGTGGCCCCGTGGACATGGCGAACGTCCGCAGCGAAAGCAGCCGCTGCAGCACGCACTCCGCCACCGCCAGCACCACCGGCATCGCCGCCGGCTTGCACCCTGCCATCACCGCGTTCGCCGCGATCTTCTCCACCGTCCCCACGCCGAAGCCCGGCGCGTAAATGCCCACCACCTCGTCGGCCTTCCGGCCCGATGCCGCCACCATCGCCGCCACCTTCTCCGGCGTCGGCGGCACCAGCGGCATGCCGTCGCTCCACCCGTTCTTGATAAACTCCGTCTGCATCGCGTCGAAGCAGTCCAGCAGGTCCTTGCCGCTGTAGTTCAGGTGCGCTTCGCTCGACCGCACCACATGGTCGAACGATGGCGGCAGCGTGAGTATCTCCCGCTGCTGCGTCAGCGCGTTAATCACCTGCTGCATGTTGGCGTCCACCATATCGTGGATGCGCCCAGGGTCTTGGTTGGTAAACGGCTCCCCCACCACAGCGATGGGCATTTCCGGGCAGCCGAACGTGTTCGCGCTCCACCGCGCGTCCTCGGCGAAGCGATTCGCCGTCCAGCTCACCGAAGGGATGCCCGCCTTTTCGAAGAGGCTCATGTCACGCACAAGCCAGGAAGTGCAGCTGCCTCAGTCCGATGTGCTTCCCACGATCGCGTGAATGCGCTTGGAAAGCTCCTCCACCTGCCCCTTAGACGCCTGCCGCATGTGCGACCCGTGCGCCGCCAGAATATCCACGAACGTCGCTTTGGGGTACAGCCGCGCCAAGTTCTCCTTGGTGCGCGCCAGCGCCACATCGCCGCCCGCCTTAGCGTTCCAGAACAGCCCCACCGTCTTGCCGTCTAGGGACGCTGAACGCTTCGCCGGCTGGAACCGTCCGCCTGAAAGCGCATCCGCCTTCGGCTCCGCCACTGGGTTCACAATCGTCAATGTCGCCATATCTGCCTCCTGGCGCATCGTCCGTGCGTGCGCAGCGTGATTCTACTCTTGCGCCCTACCCTGGTCAACGCCGTTCCCCCCGCCATCCCGTGCTATACTGGCGCCCGGCCTGCCGCGCCGCCCCTCCATGTCCTCCCATCACGATCGCATCCTCTCCCGGGACTTTGTCCTCATCTGCCTGTCCGGCATCTGCTTCTTCATCGGCTTCGTCCTCTTCTTTCCCACCCTGCCCCTGTACATCCAAGAGCTTGGCGGCTCCAAGACCCTCATCGGGCTGCTCGTCGGCGGCGCGGGCGGCGTCTCCATCGTCCTGCGACCCTTCACCGGGCGGCTTGTAGACCGCTACGGCCGCAAGCGTTTCGCCGTCCTCGGAGCCATGCTCCTCTGCATCGCCGCTCCCGGCTACAACCTGGCCTCCAGCACCGCGCTCATTTGGCCCGTACGCCTTCTCGCCGGGGCCGGCATCTCCATCTTCTTCACCGCCTCGCTCGCCTACGTCGGCGATCTCGCCCCCGCGGACAAGCGCGGGCGCATCATGAGCAACTACGGGCTGGTCAGCACCGCAGCCATGGTCTTCGCCCCGCTCCTCGGTGCCTGGATCGTCTCCAGCGCTGTCCTCTCCGGCACAGAGGCCCGCGTGCAGCATTGGCTCCCCGGCAGCGGCAGCCAGGTCTCCGGCGATTACAACTTCGCCGTGCTTTTCGTCTTCGCCGGAGCCATCGCCCTCGCCAGTGCGCTCTTCGCCCTCGGCATCCGCGAGCGACACATCCCCTCGCCCGCCGTTCCCATGCCCCTGCGCCGGAACTTCCTCTCCCTCTTCAGCCGCGCCGGGGCCGTGCCGGGCGTCATCCACTTCATGATCGTCACCAACACCGTGGCCCTCAACGTGTTCATCCCCGTCTATGCCAAAGAGGTCGGCCTCTCCAACGCTGGTCTGTACTACATGGTCTTCGCCATTGCCGTGATAGGCGTCCGCTTCGTCAGCGGCCACGCCCTGGACAAATACCCCCGCGCCTACTCCATCGTGCCCGCGATCATCCTGATCGCCGTGGGGACGTGGTGCATCGCCGTGGTGCAGACGCCGGCGGGGGTGCTCATTGGCGCCGCCATCGCCGGCACGGGACAGGGCGTGGCCCAGCCCGGCATCCAGGCAATGGTGGTTGACCGGGCGAAAGGCAAAAACCTCGGCGCTGCCATGGCCACGTTCGCACTGGGGCTGGACGTCGGATTGCTGGGCGGCGGCGTGCTCATGGGCGCCATCGTGGACGTCTCCAGCTTCCGCGTGCTGTTTCTCGCCGCCGGAGGCTTCTCCGTCCTCGGCGCCGCCACCCTTGGCGCCATCACCTGGCGCGAGCGGCGTGCTGCGCCCGCGCCCATGACCCTCCCCTGACCTACCCCAGCAGCAGCAGCGCCTGCTTCTGCGCGACCTTCTGCCCCTGGCTCACCCGCACCGCCTTCACCGTCCCTGCCCGCGGCGCCTTCAACTCATTCTGCATCTTCATCGCCTCGATCACGCACAGCACCTCGCCCTTCTCCACCTTCTGCCCCGCCTGCGCCCGCACCTGCACCACCACCCCCACCAGCGGCGACTCGATCGTCAGATCGCCGCCGCCGGCGCCCGCCGTCCCGCCGCCCTTCGCCGCCGCCCACGCCGCCTTCACCCGCACCTCGTGCAATTCCAGGTTCCGCAGCACCGTGTACCGATCACCGTCCTTGTCCACCAGAAACTTCAGCGACCGCCTGTCCAGGATCAGCGACACCAGGTTCGTCCCCGTGAACACCTCCAGGTCGGCCTCCCACGTCTTCTCGCCCACCGTCACCGCGTAACGCCCGTTCTTCGGCTCGATGCTCACATCGAACCACTGCTCCCCTGCCTGCACGCGGTACTTCTCTACTGCCATACCTATCCTTCCAAAATCCTGCCGCCTTAGCGCCAGGAGCGCCCCCACGCGCCGCCTTGCACCGCGCTTCGCCATGCCAATCCTGCACCGCCACCGTTGCTCCCGTTCGCGCCGTTCGGCGCGCCGGTACGGGGCTTCTGCTTCGACGCATGCTCCAGCAGCGCGGCCACAATCGCGGCGTACTCCGGGCTGGCGTTGGCCTCCTGCTGGAAAAGATCGGTGTGCTCGTCGAGAAAGCCAGTGTGCAAGTCCCCCGCCACAAAATTCGGATGGCGGACAATCGCCAGCAAGAACGGTATGTTGTTGCGGATACCCAGGAGCTTGTACTCCCCCAGCACGCGCCGCATTCGCCGGATCGCCTCGTCGCGGTTGCGTCCCCAGGCGATCAGCTTGGCGATCATCGGGTCGTAGTACACCGGGATCTCGAACCCTTCCGACACGCCGCTGTCCACCCGCACGCCGGGCCCGCCCGGCTCATACAGCACGCTGATCACCCCTGGGCTGGGCATGAAGTTGTTGTACGGGTCCTCCGCGGACACGCGGCATTCCACCGCCCAGCCGTTGAACTTGATCTGATCCTGCGTCCACGAAAGCTCCTCGCCGCTGGCGATCAGCAGCTGCTGCTTCACCAGGTCCACGCCGGTCACCCGCTCCGTCACCGTATGCTCCACCTGCAACCGCGTATTCATCTCCAGGAAGTAGAAGTTCTTCTGATCGTCCACCAGAAACTCCAGCGTGCCCACGCCGTTGTACCCCACCGCATTCACCGCCGCCAGCGCCGCCTTCACCATGCGGGCGCGCAGATCTTTGGTGACCGCCACCGATGGGCACTCCTCGACGATTTTCTGGTGCCGCCGCTGCACCGAGCATTCGCGCTCGCCCAGGTGGATCGCATGCCCTCGCGTGTCCCGCGCTATCTGGATTTCAATATGCCGCACCCGGTGCAGGTAGCGCTCCAGGTACACCGTGGAGCTGCCGAACGCCGACATCGCCTCTCGCCGCGCGATGTCCAGCGCCCCCTCCAACTCCTCCTCGGCCTGCACCACATGCATGCCCTTGCCGCCGCCGCCGCTCGCCGGCTTCACCAGCACCGGGTAGCCGATCTCCTTCGCCAGCTTCTTCAACGCCTCCACGGACGCCGACTCCACCGTAGCGCCGGGCACAATGGGCACTCCCGCCTTCTGCATCAGACGCCGCGCCCCCAGCTTGTTGCCCATGGCGCGGATCTGCGCCGCCGTCGGCCCGATGAACACGATGCCCGCGTCCACCACCGCCTGGGCGAAGTCCGGGTTCTCGGAAAGGAAACCGTAGCCGGGGTGAATCGCCTCCGCCTTGGACTCCTTCGCCGCGCGCAGCACCGCCTCAATGTTGAGATAGCTCTCACGCGGCGGCGGCGGCCCTATGTGGTACGCCTCATCGGCATAGGTGACGTGCGGCGATTTGCGGTCAGCGTCGGAGAACACCGCCACCGACAACACGTCCATGTCCGTACACGTGCGCATGATGCGCAGCGCCACTTCGCCCCGGTTCGCGATCAGTATTTTCTTAAACACTCGCCCTGCTCATGCTCGTTGTTGCGCCAGGAACGCGTCTTCACGCATCTCCCTACGCAGCATATCGAGAAATTCCGTGGAACGCACGTCCCGTTCCAAAACGTACCTAATATACTGCCGCAAGAGGTGCTCCAGTTCAACTGCCAGCGGCTCCGGCACGCGCAGCGCCAGGGCCGCTTCCAGCGCGCAGCCGGAGAACAGCCGCAGCACCTTGAGCGCCTGCAGCGTCATGGGCCGCGCCAGTGCCTGCTGTGCCCGGCATGCCGGGCACAGCGCCCCACCCACGGCGGGACTGAAAGAGTTGGTCACCGGCGCCAGCGCCATCCCGCAGGAAGCGCACTGGTGCAGCTCCGGCAGAAACCCCATCAGCGCCAGCAGCCTCGTCTCAAAGAAACGCAGCAGCGTATCCGGGTCGGGCGCTTCCGCCAGCGCCGCCACGCTCTCCTCCAGCAGCCGGTACAGCGCGCCGTTCTCCTGCTCCTCCTGCGCGAAGCGGTCCACCAGCTCCGCCATATAGAAGCCGCACGTCATGCGCCACAGGTCCCCCCGCAGCGCCAGCGTGTTCCCCAGCGTCTCCGCCTGCGACACCACCGCGAACGTCGTCCCCTGCGCTAGCAGCACCCGCACCCGCGTCAGCGGCTCCAGGTGCCCGCCCAGCCGGCTCTTCACCCGCCGCGCGCCCTTCGCCATCGCCCGCACCTTACCGTAGTGCGGCGTATACAGCGTCAGCAGCCGGTCGGCCTCCCCCATCGGCGTCTGCCTGAGGACAATCGCCTCCGTGGAATACAGCCGGGGCCGCTCCGCGCTCGTCACGACATCACCTGCCGTCCCTCGATCGCCCTCGCCAGCGTCACCTCGTCGGCGTACTCCAGGTCCGCCCCGGAGGGCAGGCCCCGCGCCAGCCGCGTCACGGCAACGGGCAATCCCCGCACCTGCCGCTGGATGTACGTCGCCGTCGCCTCCCCTTCCAGGTTGGGATTCGTGGCCAGGATCAGCTCCTTCACCGCGCCGGTGCGCAGCCGCCCCTCCAGCGCCGCAATCGTCAGATCGCCCGGCCCCACGCCGTTCATCGGCGAAATCGCCCCGTGCAGCACGTGATACAGCCCCTTGTAGCGGCGCGTCCGCTCCAGCGCCAGAATATCCAGCGCCTGCTCCACCACGCACACCGTGCTGCGGTCGCGCTGCCCATCGCCGCAGATCGCGCAGGGCTCAACGTCGGTGAGATTGTGGCACTGCGAGCAGAAGAACACCTGCTCCTTCATCGCCGAAAGCGCCTCCGCCAGCGATTGCACCTCTTCCTTCGGCGCGCGGACAAGATGATACGCCAGGCGTTGCGCCGTCTTTGGGCCTACCCCGGGCAAGCGGTGCAGCTCGTCAATCAGGCGAGCCAGCGGGGCCGCGGCATGCTGGTGGTCCACGGTGCGCCTCTGCCTAGACCAGCCCTGGCGGCAGACCCAGGCCGCCGGTTATCGCGCTCATGTGCTTGGACGCTGCCTCTTTCGACTTCTCCAGCGCGTCGTTCACCGCCGCCAGCACCAGGTCTTCCAGCATCTCCACATCGTCCGCGCTCACCACATCCTTCTGTATCTTGATCGAGCGTATCCTCTGATCCCCGCTGGCGACTACCGCGATTGCCCCGCCGCCCGCCGTCGCCTCCGCCGTAAGGTTAGGCAGCTCCTGCTGCGCCTTCAGCAAGCGCGCCTGCAACTGCTGCGCCTGCCGTAACAAGTTCTTGTTCATCGTCTCACTCCTCCGACCATCCCGGCCGCTATCGTTCGCCCATACCGCCCGGCTTGGCCACGGGCCGCGCTCCCATCTCCTCGATTGCCGCCCGCATCAAATGCCCGCCCCGTGGCGGCGGCCTGTCCTGGCCCACGGTGAATTTCACCTGGCACCGCTGCCCCAGCACCTGCTCGATGGCATCTTCCAGCGCGCGCTTCGTGCCGGGGTTGTCCGTCTCCTGTGTCATCCTATCCACGAACATCGGGTACTTGAAGCCTATCGTCACCCACCCATCCTCCACGGAAAGCGGGCGCGCATCCCGCAGCAGCGCGTCCAGCTTGAAGCGCTGCCCCTTCCCCCGCGATGCGTCGATAACCGCCTTCCACTGCTCGCTCAGGCGTTGAAATGACGATCCTCCCGCTCCTGCGCCCGCCTGCGCCGGCCCACCCTGGGCGGCGGGCGCCGGTGCAACGGGCGGCGGCGCCGTATGCGATGCCCCAGGCGGAGCGGCTTGCCCCATCATATCTGCAATCGGCCCCGCAGCGGCAGGTCTGGAAAATTCCGTGGGCGGCGGTCGTTGCGCCGCGGCTGCCGCAGGCCGGGTCGCGGGCGCAACGGGCCTCGCCATATCTGGCGATGTGGGCGGTAGAGCACGCGGCGCGGCGGCAGGCGGTCTTGGCGCGGCTACGCGAGCTTGAGGCGCGCTGGCCGGAACATCCTGCCGGGCAGCGGGGAAAACCTCTGCCGTCGCCGCCTCCACCAGCGCCAGTTCCAGCGGCAGCGATGCGGGGCTCGCCCCCCGCAGGTCCGCGCGATGGAACGCCCGCAACGCCGCCACCACCCGCTCCATCGGCACGCCCCGTCCGGCTTCGGCCAGACTCTGGCGCTCCTCCGCTGAAAGATCGCTCGCCTCCCCAGCCCCAGACGCCAGCAGCAGCAGGCCGCGCAAATCCTCCAGCACACGCCGGTGGAACTGGGCCATGTCCAGCCCGTCCTCGGCAGCTTTGTTCATGGCGGTAAGTCCCCCGGGCACATCGCCCTTCACTGAGGCGATCGCCACGGCGCGCACCTGCTCATCCCCACCCAGACCCAGCGTCTCACGCACCGGCGCCGGCGCCAGCTGCTTGCCCAGGCTCACCGTCAGCCGTTCCAGCACGTTGCTCGCGTCGCGCAGACTGCCCCCCGCGCTGCGCGCCACTAGCGTCAGCACCTCCTCCCCCGCCTCCACACCTTCGCTCTTGCATATCTGCGCCAGCCGTTGCACCACCCCTGCCATGGCAATGCGCCGGAAATCGAAGCGCTGGCACCGCGAGACCACCGTGAGCGGCAGCTTGTGCGCCTCCGTCGTCGCCAGCACAAAAATTGTATGCGGCGGCGGCTCCTCCAGCGTCTTCAGCAGCGCGTTGAACGCCTCCTTGGTCAGCATGTGCACTTCGTCAATGATGTACACCTTGTACCGCGACTCGTTCGGGGCGAAGTTCACCTTCTCCCGCAAGCTGCGTATCTCGTCGATGCCGCGGTTGCTCGCCGCGTCAATTTCGATCAGGTCCAGCGCGCGCCCTTCGGAGACGCCGGTGCACACTCCGCACTCGTTGCACGGCTCACCCTTCCCATTGCGCTGGCAGTTGACCGCCTTCGCCAGGATGCGCCCCATGCTCGTCTTGCCCGTGCCCCGCGGCCCGCAAAACAGATAGGCATGCGCTATCCGCCCCGTCCCCAGCGCGTTGAGCAGCGTCTGCGTGACGTGCTCCTGCCCCACCACGTCGCCGAACGACTGCGGACGCCACTTCCGATAGTACACCTGGGAATTCATTGCCACGCGCCGTTATCCATGCCTCGCCCTGCTCCGCCCTCTCTCGTCTGCCCGCATCCGCCGCGCCCTATTCCCGCGTGATCCCCAGCGCCTCCAGCACGGCATCCTGGCGACCGAACATGCGCTGCTCATCGGCCGGCGTCTGATGATCGTACCCCAGGAGGTGGAGCACCCCGTGCACCGTGAGGAACGCGACCTCCCGCTCCACCGAATGCCCGTACACCGCCGCCTGGCGCACCGCGCGCGGATATGATACCACCACCTGCCCAAGGTTCACGGGCGCCCCTTCTCCCTCCGCCAGGGCGCCTTCCGCCAGGGAAAACGACAGCACGTCCGTCTCCTTATCCTGCCCCCGGTACCGGCGATTCAGCCGCCGCACCTCCTTGCCCGTCGTCAGCAGCAACCCCACCTCGCACCGCTGCCGCACATCCTCCCGGCGCAGCGTCTCCGCCACAATGCGCCGCAGCCACGGCTTCCCCAGCGTCGTGGCTATTCCGCCGTCAATCGCGATGTCTATGCTGTGCCTTGGCATCCGTTCCCACACCCGCCTGCCGCTGCCTCGCCCGACGACGATTCTATCCACCCCCAGCGTCTGCGGCAACGGCGCTGCGATACACATCGTCGCAGCCACGCCCAGCGCCTGCGGCAACGGCGCTGCGATACAATGGCCCCAGCCATGCCCACGCGCTCCCCCTCATCCTTGACCTCCGCACTCGGGGCCTCCGCCGCACGCCGCTTCCTTTCCCAGCGCTGGGAATTGCTCGTCCTCGCCGCCATCCTCGGCATCAGCCTCTTCTTCCGTATCTACGGCATCGCTTGGGACGGGGGCACCCTCTTCCACCCCGATGAGCGCGCCATCATCGTCAAAGTGCACGAACTCAACTTTCCCACCCACGATCTCTCCTCGCTTTTCACCAAGGAAAGCCCCCTCAACCCGCACTGGTTCCCCTACGGCTCCTTCCCCCTCTACGTCCTGAAGTTCGTCGCCTGGCTCGCGCCCCCCTTCCTCCACCAGCCTGACCTGGCGCGACTCGCGGAAGTCGGCCGCGCCCTCTCCGCCGTCTTCGATACCTTCACCATCCTGCTGGTCTACCTCACCGGCGCCCGTCTCTTCGGCAAGGTCACCGGGCTGCTCGGCGCGGCCCTCATCGGCCTTGCCGCGCTGCACATCCAGCAGAGCCACTTCATGGTGACTGACGTCATGCTGGCGGCCTTCCTCATGGCCTCCTTCTTCTTCCTCACCCGCGTCATGGAAGGCGGTCGCAGGCGGCACTTCCTCCTCGCCGCCATCTTCTTCGGTCTGGCCCTCGCCACCAAGATCAGCGCCGCGCCCTTTGCCCTGGCTTTCGTCGTCGCCGGACTGCTCTACGCCCGCCAGCGTGGCCTCACGCCGGAGGACCGCCGCCTGCGCGGCGGCCAAGCGTGGCGCGGCCTGCTCACCGCCGCCCTCGTCGCCGGGCTGGTGTTCGTCGCCGCCCAGCCCTACGCCATCATCGACTGGGCACGCTTCACCGGCGACGTCACCGAGCAGAGCGAGATGGTGCGCCGCATCCGCGATTACCCCTACACCCGGCAGTACATTGACACCACGCCCTACCTCTACCAGGCGCGCCAGCTCGCCACCTGGGGCGTGGGCCTCCCCGCCGGCCTGCTCCTCTGGGGCGGTTTTCTCGCTAGCCTCATCGTCGCCGCGCGACGGCGCGACCCACGCCACATCCTCCTCCTCTCCTGGGCCGTCCCCTACTTCCTCATCACCGGCGGCTTCGATGTGAAGTTCATGCGCTACATGATTCCTCTCACGCCGTTCCTCGCCATCATCGCCGGCGCGCTCATGACCGCCGCCGTGCGCTGGGCGCGCGAGCGACGCCGCCCTCTCCTGCAGTGGGCGCTCGTCACCGCCTGCGGCTCCGCGCTGGCGCTCACCCTCCTCTACGCCGTCTCCTACGTCCGCATCTACGCCCGCCCCCACCCCGCCCAGGCCGCCGCCGCCTGGCTGCGGGAGAATACACCCCCCAACGCCGTGTTCGCCAAAGAGCATTGGGAGGAAGGCCTCCCCAATCTGCCGGGCCATCCCATCATCGAACTGGAGCTGTACAACGACGACCACGAAGGCAAGCGCCGCCAGGTCATGGATCGCCTCGTCCAGGCCGATTACCTCGTCTTCTACAGCAACCGCCTCTACGCCACCATCCCCCGCCTGCCGGAGCCCTACCCCTTCACCAGCGCCTACTACGAGATGCTCTTCAGCGGCAATCTCGGCTTTGAACTTGCCCACTGGGAAAGCTCCTATCCCAATCTTTTCGGCGTCTCGCTGAAGAACGACACCTTCGCCCGCCAGGACTTGCCTGAGCCGCGGGCGTTGCAGGATTACCGGCAGACGTCCCGCCAACTCAACCTCGGCTTCGCCGACGAAAGTTTCACCGTCTACGACCATCCCCTCGTGTTGATATTCAAGAAGACCGTGGCGGGACCACCGCAGGAGCAACTGGCGTTCTTCGATCGCACGCTGCCCAAAATCAGCGCCGCGCCGGCATCCGCCACGGAAGGCATCGGCCTGCTGCTGTCGCCGGATGAAGCGCAGCGACAGCAAGCGGGCGGCACGTGGTCCCGCCTCTTCTCCCGCGGCCTGGGCAGCGGCTGGGCAACCGCGCTGTGGTACGCCGTCGTCCAACTAATGTTCCTCGTCGCGCTGCCCCTCACCTGGGTCGTCTTCCGCCGCCTGCCGGATCGCGGCTACCTCCTCGGCAAGATGCTCGGCGTGCTCCTTGCCACCTACATCCCCTGGATCCTCGCCAGCACGCACATCTTGCCCTTCACCCGCCTCTCCATCGGCGTGGGCCTGCTCGCCATCGCCGCCGCCTCCGCCCTCGCCCTCTGGCGCACCCGCGCCGCGCTCCTACCCTGGCTCCGCGCCAACCTGCGCCTCGTCCTCGCCTGCGAACTGCTCTTCCTCACCGCCTTCCTCGCCTTCACCGCCATCCGCGCCTGGAACCCCGACCTCTGGCACCCCTACCGCGGCGGGGAGAAGCCCATGGACTTCGCCTACTTCAACGCCGTGGCCCGCTCCTCCTGGATGCCCCCCTATGATCCCTGGTTCTCCGGCGGCTACCTCAACTACTACTACTTCGGCCAGTTCATGAACGCCGCCATCGCCAAGTTCACCGGCATCATGCCCGCCGTCGCCGTCAACCTGGCTGTGCCTCTGTTCTTCGCCCTCACCGTGGCCGGCGCCTTCTCCATCGCCTACAACCTCGCCGCCCTGGCGCGCCAGCGGCTGCCCCAGGCCCGTTTGCCCTCCGCTCTGTGGGCCGGCCTCGCCGCCGCCGTCTTCGTCGCCATCGCCGGCAACCTGGACGGCCTGGCCCAGCTCTTCCAGGGCACCCAGCGCTGGCTCACCGGCGACCCCTTCGGCCAGTTCGACTTCTGGCGCTCCAGCCGCATGATGCCCGACTCCCTCCAGGGCATCACCGAGTTCCCCTTCTTCACCTTCCTCTTCGCTGATCCGCACGCCCACCTGTTCGTCATCCCCCTCACCCTGCTCGCCCTCGGCCTCTCCCTCGCCCTGCTGCTGGAGGGGAAGGCCCTGCTGCGCCACGTCCCCCTCACCATTGCCGCGCTCGCCCTCACCCTCGGCGCCATCCTCGCCACCAACAGATGGGACGTCCTCGCCTACGCCCTCATCGCCTGCGTATCCATCCTCGCCGCGGAGTACCACGCCCGCGGCCCCTCCTGGGAAATGCTCCGCGCCGCCGTCATCAAAGTCGCCGGCCTTGCCCTCTTGAGCCTGCTCCTCTTCTTCCCCTACCTCTACCACTACCAGCCTCCCCCGCCCGGCGGCGGCGATCCCTGGCTCCTCTCGCGCCTCCCCCTGCCCGCCGGCCTCGGCGAACTCTTCACGCGCACGCCGTACTCCAGCCCCCTCTGGCGCTACCTCCTCATCCACGGCCTCTTCATCGCCATCCTGCTCTCCTTCCTCGTCTGGGAGTTCCTTCTCCCTTATCGATCTGCCCTGCGCCGCGGCTTCGTCACCCTCACCCTCGCCTGGCCCCGCACCCTGCCCGGCATACGCACCATCGTGGGCATCGCCCTGACCGTCCTCGCCTTCGTCTCCTTCCTCGCCGGATACATCACCATCGCCTTCCTTCTGCTGCTCCTCCTGCTCATCGGCGCCCTCGCCTGGCGCCAGCTCGCCCGCCGCGATGCGGGCATGCCTCCCAAAATCTTCCTCTACATCGTCGTCGCCGCTGCGCTCCTCATCGGCATCTTCGTCGACCGCTACCAGCTCAACTCCCCCACGGAAGTGGAGCGCATGAACACCGTGTTCAAGTTCTACCTCCAGGCCTGGGTCATGCTCGCCGTCGCCTCCGCCTACACCCTCTGGCGTTTCGGCCTCGGCGGCGAAATCGCCGTGCGACCCTTCCGCTGGCTGTGGCGCGCGGGCATCTCCGTGCTTCTCATCGGCGTCCTCATCTACCCCATCATGGCCGTGCCCGTCCGCGCCCGCGACCGCTTCAACCCCATGCCCCCCACCCTCAACGGCGAGGCCTTCCAGCAAGAAGCGCTCTTCCGCGATTTCAATAACAAGGGAGCCATCGAGTTCTCCCACGACCTCGCCGCCATCCACTGGCTGGAGGACAACGTCCAGGGCTCGCCCGTCATCATCGAAGGCATCACCCCGCTCTACCGCTGGGGCAATCGCGTCTCGGTCTACACCGGCCTGCCCGCCGTGATCGGCTGGGACTGGCACCAGACTCAGCAGCGATTCAAGTGGCGCACCGCCGTGGACCAGCGCCGCCGCGATGTTGAACTGTTCTACACCACATCCATCGCCGCTAACGCCGCCGCCGTCCTCGACCGCTACCGCGTCAGCTACGTCTACGTAGGCGAACTGGAGCGGCTGTACTACCCTGCGTCAGGCATCGCCAAGTTCGAAACCCTACTCGGTGGCCGTCTCGCGCCCGTCTACCGCACCGAAAAGGTCCAGATCTACCGCGTCCTGCCCACCCGCTAGCAGCCTGTCGTTGCGAGCGAGTCAGCGAGCGCGGCAACCTGCTGGGGCAGTGTCCTGCCTCTTCCCTCGTCCGCGGGGGAAGATTGAGATAGGGGTCAGTTGCCTCCCATTACTTTTCCCCGTTCGTGGTGAGGGCGGGCGCAGCGAGCGTCTCGAACCACGCCCCAACGCTACACAGACTGTCATTGTCTCGTCCACGAGACTCTCGATGCTATCGGAGCGGGAACCCAGAAGCCTCAAGTTGCCCCACAGGCGCGGCAGCAGTGCCCAGCCACCGCTCACGCGGCAACGCCAGCCGCCCTACGCCCCCGAAGGCCCAAACCGCTCCGTCCGCACCCGCTCCGGCGGAACCCCCTGCGCCACCAGCCCCTCCGCCACCGCCTCCACAAACGGCGAGGGGCCACACACATAGCACAGCGGCACACCCGCCAGCGTGACCAGCGTCTCCCCCAGCATCGCATCATCCACCCTTCGGGAAAACCCCTGCCACCCCGCCGGTTGCGATCGCGTCAGCGTATGCAACACCCGCAACTGCGGCTCGTCCCCCGCTCGGCGCTCCAGCTCTTCCCGATAGATCACCTCGTCCCACCCGCGTGACGAGTACAGCAACGTCGCCTGCGCGGACGGCGCGGCGTTGGCCCTGTGCCGCAGCATCGCCATCAGCGGCACGATCCCCGATCCCCCCGCCACCAGCAACAGCGGCCCCCCTTGCCCCGCTGTCCAGGTGAATGGCCCCCCAATCGGTCCCCGCACCTCGATCCTATCGCCCGCCTGCGCCACCTCGTGGAAATACGGCGACACCTCCCCGTCCGCCATAAGCTCGATGGTGAGGTCCAGCGTCCCTTCCTGCTCCGGCGCTGATGCGATCGAGTAGCTGCGTTGCGCCTGGTAGCCGTCCGGCGCCGTCAGCCGCACGTCCAGGTGCTGTCCCGCGCGGAACGACCGCCACGTCTGCGGCCGCAGCGTCAGCGTCTTCACCTGCGCCGTCTCCACCCGCGCCGCCACGATCTCCGCAGCCTGCCACGCTGCCCAGTTGCCCGCAATCGTCCCCGTGTTCAACGCCATCCTCCCGCCGCCCTGCGGATCACCGGCATACCCCTGCTCCCGCCACCCTACGGATCGCCCGTATACCGCTGCTCCCGCCACGGATCGGCGTACATGTGATAGCCGTTCATCTCCCAGAACCCCGGCTCATCCTGATCCAGGAAACGCAGCCCCCGCACCCACTTCGCCGACTTCCAAAAATACAGGTGCGGCACCAGCAAGCGCGCCGGGCCGCCATGCACGGGGTCCAGCGGCGCGTCGCCGTAGCGGAAGGCCACCATCCCCTTGCCGCCCGCCAGGTCCGCCACCGGCACGTTCGTCGTATACCCGCCGTCGCACCACGCCATCACATGCGTTCCCGGCGCCTCGATCTTCGCCGCCGCCAGCAGCTTATCGAAGGAGACCCCCTCCCACACCGTGTCCAGCTTGCTCCACTTCGTCACGCAGTGGATATCCACCGTCACCTTCGTCCGCGGCAGGGCCAAAAACTCCTCCCATGACCACTTCCCCAGCAGCTTGCCGCCATGCTCCAGCGTGAACGACCACCTATCTAGCGGCACATGCGGCGTGGGCCCCGCGGACAGCACGGGGAAGTCCTTCGTCAGGTACTGCCCGGGCGGCGTGCGGCCAGCCTCGCCTTCGGGACGCTTGCGTCCGAAAAAGCCACGCGTGCTCATGCCTTCCTCCGGAAACGCGGGTACGAGCCGAATATCTTCCACATGATCGTCATAGACGCCACCTGCGCCAGCGCGTCCCGCAGCGGCGCGTCCTCGCGGTGCCCCGCCAGGTCCACCAAAAACACATACCGGCCCAGGCTTTCCTTCGATGGCCTCGACTCGATCTTGCTGAGGTTGATCCCCCGGTTGGCGAACTCCCCCATCGCGCGGTACAGCTGCCCCGGCTTGTCCTCCTCCGCGAACGAAAAAGCGATGGACGTCTTATCGTCCCCCGTGCGCGGGCTGTCGTGCTGCGCCAGCACCACAAAGCGCGTGACGTTGCCCCCCCGGTCCTGGATCCCCTCCGCCAGCACGTCCACCTTGTACAGATCGGCGGCGCGCCGCGGCGCGATTGCCGCCGCAGGCCTCGCGCTCGCCAGCATATCCTCCACCGCCTTCACCGTGCTCAGCGACGCCACCACCCCCGCCCGGGGATAATGCGCCGCCAGGTACTCGCGGCATTGCCCCAGCGCATTGCTGTGGGAGTACACCACCTCCACCGCCGCCGCCCGCTGGCCCAGCTTCGCCAGCACGCAGTGGTCAATGGGGATCACCAGCTCCTTGCAGATAGACAGGCGCGAATCGTGGATCAGCATGTCCAGCGTATCCGTCACTGAGCCTTCGATGCTGTTCTCGATCGCCACCACCGCCTCATCCGCCTTGCCCTGCTCCACCGCCGCCGCCGCCGCCATCACGCTGGGGAACGGCGACCGCTCCGCTGCCCCGTCATACGCCAGCACCGCCTGCTCGGAGTACGTCCCCGGCGGCCCCAGGTATGCTATGCGCCGGCTCACTCCGGCCTGCTCGCCAGCGCCGCCGCCACCGCCGCCTCCTGGTCCGTCGGCGCCAGCACCACAACTTCATCCTCCGCATCCAGCAGCACGTCCGGCCCTGGCGCCACCGGCGTACCCTTCGCCCGCACCACCAGCGTCACCGCCGCCCCCTTCGGCATTGTGATCCCCGTCACCGCCTTGCCGACTGCCGTTCCCCCCCGCGGAACCCGCACGGAAATCAGATACATCCCTGCCTGGGGGAACGGCGCCAGCCGCGCCAGCCCTACCCCTCGCGTCTCCCGCAGGATGCCGTGCGCCAGCGTTTCCGCCGCGTTCACCGTCGCCGATATCCCCAGCTTGCGGAACACCTCGGCATTGCGCGGCGTGTTCACCCTGGCGATCACCTTGGGCACCTTGAACCGGTGCTGCGCCACCTGGCACGCCACCAGGTTATCCTCGTCGCCTTCCGTCACCGCGATGAACAGATCGGCGCGCTCCGCCCCCGCATCCGCCAGCAGCGATGCCTCGCAGCCGTCGCCGCGGATCACCATGCTCCCCAGGTCCTCCCGCAGCGCCTCGCACTTCTGCGCTGACCGCTCGATCACCAGCACCTCGTGGCCCCCGCCCAGCAGCGCCTCCGCCACCGTGCGTCCCACCCGTCCCCCGCCCACGATGATGATATACATGCTCTACTGCTCGATCACGTCGTGGATCATGCTCGTGAGCACCGTCGTGGGACTGAACGTCTGCAAGCCAAGCTCCTTAAAAATCTCCTGCCGCAGCGGGTCGTAAATGCGGCACACCACCTTGGGCACGCTGTAGATGCGCTTCGCCACCTGCGCCGCCATGATATTGCGATTGTCCCCCTGCGTCACCGCCACGAAGACATTCGCCGACTCGATCCCCGCGCTGGTGAGCACCGCGGCATCCGTGGCGTCCCCCGTCACCGTGAACCCCTTATAGGACGGCGGCAGACGCCCAAACGCTTTGGGGTCAATATCCACCACCGTGACATCGTGGCCTTCCGCGTCCATCTGCACCGCCAGCCGCGATCCCACCCGTCCGCACCCCATGATCAGCACACGCATACTACTGTCCTGGGCCTATGCCTTGAAAAACGGCAAGTGAAAACCGCCGGCGCGCTTGCCGGAGGCCACGGACTCACGGCTAGGGCTCTCCAGCGGCCCGCTCACCACCCACACGCGGCACGGCGCTCGTTTCAGCACGTACGGCATCGTCTCTCCCAGGTCCGCTTCTGACCGCCGCGGCTTGCGGGACAGCCCCATCACAATCAGATCCGCCCCTCGCTCCACCGCCTCATCCACCAGCGCCGGCCCCGGCTCCCGCGCCTGGATCACCTCTCCCTCCACCATGCACTTCTCATTCCTCGCCAGGCGCTCCATGCGCCCCAGCACCGCCTCGCCGCGCTCCACGTCCGCCGCATCCGGCGATTCCAGCGGCAGGTGGCGGCTCACCGTCACCACGCTCACCACAAACACCGTCCCCTTGGTCCGACGCGCCTCGCTGCACGCCAGCTTGACCGCCTCTTCGTCAGACCCATCGCCGTTCACCGCAACAAGCACCCGCAGACTATCCGTCACCAGCTTCACCTCTGGCCGCGGCCACAGCGTGGGGGCTGTGCGGCAAGCCGGAAGCTAGTATAGTCCCGCTCCCAGAGACTGGCAACGAACCCTTACGGCTTACCTAGCGCCGCGTCCACCTTCTCCAGTTGTTCATCCGTCCCCGCCGCCACCAGAATATCCCCCGGCTGGATGCGCTCAAACCGGTCAGGCGTCAGCATCACCTGCGCCCCTCGCTTGATCGCCAGAATCGTCAGACCCATCGTCCCCCGCGCCACCAGGCCGGCCTCCTCCAGCGTCTTCCCCAGCATCGCCGGCGGCGGCGTGATCTTGCTCACGCCGAATCCCGCGCTCAACTCCAGGTAGTCCATCACCTCGCGGTACGCCAGATTGTGCGCCAGCCGCTCGCCTGACTCCTTCTCCGGGTACACCACGGCATGCGCCCCTATCTTCTCCAGAATCAGGCCGTGCACCTCATCCTGCGCCCGCGACACCACGTACGGCACGCCGATGCGCTGCAACAGCACCGTCGCCAGCACGCTCGATTGCACGTCGTGCCCTGCCGCCACCACGGCAACGTCGAAGTTCTTCACCCCCAGTTCCCGCAACGCCGCCTCGCTGGTGGCCTCCGCCTGCACCGCATGCGTGGAGCGCGACACCATCTCCTGCACCCGCCGCTCGTTATGGTCCACCGCCAGCACATCATGCCCCCGGTCGAACAGCGTTGCCGCCACGCTGGACCCGAATCGTCCCAAGCCGATAACCAGCACTTGCCTTTTCATGTGGCACTCCCCTTCATCCTATTCTCACCCGCTCCTGCGGATACCGCACCAGATGCTGCTCCGTCCCCTGCGCGAACACCAGAATCAGCGTCAGCGGCCCCACCTTGCCGAACACCATCGTCGCGATAATCAACACCTGCCCCGCCGTTCCCAGCCCCGGCGTCACCCCGTGGGAAAGCCCTACCGTGCCGAACGCGGACACCGTCTCGAACAACAGGTCAACGAACCGCCCATCCTCCACCAGGCTGAGAAAGAACCCCACGCCGAAGATCCACAGCAAGGCCATCACCATCACCGCCAGCGCCCGCTGCACCTGGTCGCCGGGAATCTCCCGCCGGAACGCCTCCACCTGCGACCGTCCACGCAGCACTGCCCCCACGGAAGCCAGCAGCGTCCCCAACGTATTGACCTTGATGCCGCCCGCGGTAGAGCCGGACACCGCGCCGATGAACATCAGCCCCATGAGCACAAACAGCGTGTACTCCCTCAGCCCCGGCACCGGCACCGCGTTGAACCCCGCCGTCCGCGGGCTCACGCTGTGAAAAAACGAGCTCAGCATCTTCCCCGGCACATCCATGCCCCCCAGCGTCTGCGGGTTGGAGTACTCCGTCACCAGAAAGATAAGCATCCCCACGGCCCACAGCGCCGCGCTCAGCAACAGCACCATCTTCGTGTCCAGCGCCAGCCGCGAAAGGCGCCGCGTGCGCAACACATCCATCACCACGTTGGCGCTGATGCCGCCCGCCATGATTAGCGCCGCCAGCGGCAGCAACACCAATGGCTCCACGGCATACGCCTCCAGGCCTCCCGCCACCTTCAAATTGGAAAAGCCTGCATTATTGAACGCAGAGACGGAATGAAACAGCCCGTTCCATAGCGCTTGGCCCAGCGGCAGGTCCGCGGAAAAGCGCGCCGCCAGCAGCACCACCCCCGCCAGTTCCACGATCAGCACAAACAGGCCGATCTGCCGGACCAGCCGCACCACCCCGCCCACCATCGTCACCCCTGTCGCCTCGCGGATCGCCAGCCGCTCCCGCAAGCTAATGCGCCGCCCGATAATGATGAACAGCAGCGTGGACATCGTCATGATGCCCAGCCCGCCAACTTGGATCAGCACCAGGATCACCGCCTGCCCAAAGGGACTCCAGTAGGTGGCCGTATCCACCGTCGTCAGTCCCGTCACCGTCGCCGCGGACGAGGCGGTGAAGAACGCCGTCATAAAGGGCGTCACCTGCGGGTTCGTGTTCGCCGGCGGGATCCACAGCAAGAACGTCCCCACGGCGATCAGCACCCCAAAGGCATAGACCAGAATCAGCGGGGAAATAGGCTTCTGCCCTGAGGGCTTCGCCCGCCCGGTGTGCACCAGCACGGCGCGCACGCGGGGCCGCCGCACAATGCGGTCTCCTGGACGGACGCGACGGGGCTCTGGCATCCTTGGCATCGGCTCCTGAACCAAGAGGCGATTCTACGCTTGCGCCCCTGGAAGTGTCAACGCTTTCCATTGCGCCTTCCTCCCCCCGCCCGTATACTACATTCGACGTTATTCGCACGCGCACAGAACAGAGGCACCGGCATGGAAAAAGGCACCTGGACGGTCAAGACCGGCCTGGCACAAATGCTCAAGGGCGGCGTCATCATGGACGTCATCAACCCGGAGCAGGCCAGGATCGCGGAAGAGGCCGGCGCCTGCGCCGTCATGGCCCTAGAGCGCGTCCCCTCTGACATCCGCGCCGCCGGCGGCGTCGCCCGCATGGCCGATCCCAGCATCATCCAGCGCATCCAGGAAGCCGTCACCATCCCCGTCATGGCCAAGTGCCGCATCGGCCACTTCGTAGAAGCCCAAATCCTGGAGTCCCTCGGCGTGGACTATATTGACGAATCGGAAGTCCTCACCCCCGCCGACGAAGCCCACCATGTGTGGAAGCACGAGTTCAAGGTGCCCTTCGTCTGCGGCGCCCGCGACCTCGGCGAGGCGCTGCGCCGCATCGGCGAAGGCGCAGCCATGGTGCGCACCAAGGGTGAAGCCGGCACCGGCAACATCGTCGAAGCCGTGCGCCACATCCGCACCATCCGTGATGCCATCCGCAAGCTCCAATCTCTCGGCCAGGAGCAGCTCATGGCCGAGGCCAAGGCCCTTGGCGCCCCCTTCGAACTGGTGCTGGAAATACACAGGACCGGCAAGCTGCCTGTCGTCAACTTCGCCGCCGGCGGCGTCGCCACTCCTGCGGACGCCGCGCTCATGATGCAGCTTGGCGTGGACGGCATCTTCGTCGGCTCCGGCATCTTCAAGTCTAGCGATCCGGCGGCAATGGCCAAGGCCGTCGTCCAGGCCACCACCCACTTTAGCGATCCCAAAGTGCTGGCAGAGGTCTCCAAGGGCCTAGGCAAAGCCATGCCTGGGCTAGACGTCCGCACACTCAAGACTGAGGAGCTATTGGCAACCCGCGGTTGGTAAAGCCCAAGGGTGATAATGATGGGGACAGGCGCATGATCACCATCGGCGTCCTTGCTGTCCAGGGCGATTTTGCCGAACATGCTCACGCCCTGCGGCTCGCCGGCGCATCCCCAAGAGAGATTCGCTCCCCCGTCCATCTTGACGGCCTCGATGGCCTGATCCTCCCCGGCGGCGAAAGCACCACCTTCTCCCGCCTCATGCGGCTCTATGGCCTGACCCCAGCAATCATCGCGGCGGCAAAAAATGGACTCCCTATCTGGGGTACCTGCGCCGGCCTCATCGCCCTCGCCCAGGAGATCACCGGCGATAACCCTCCCATCCTTGGCCTCATGGACATCGCCGTAGACCGCAACGCCTACGGCCGCCAGTTGGACAGCTTCGAAGCAGACATCGCCATCCCTGCCCTAGGGGTACTCCCCTTCCACGCAATCTTCATCCGCGCCCCCAAGATCGTCCGCGCCGGTCGCAGCGTAGAACTCCTCGCCTCTCTGCCTGACGGCACACCCGTCGCCGTGCGCCAGGGCGCCCTCTTGTGCACATCCTTCCACCCAGAGCTTACATCGGACACCAGGTTCCACCGCTATTTCCTCACCCTGGCACAGGAGCGCCAAACCAGACGCAATGCTGCGGCCGTCTAACCCTGCCGACCTTCCCAGCCTTCTCCTCCTGCACGCGCGGGCGTTGCCCAACCAGGCGTGCGGCGGGGCCGCCCTGGGCAAAAACCGCCCCCCATCCTCCCCCTTGCTCCCCGCCCTATCCTCCTGGCTCATCCGCAGCCCTGGGCGCGCCACATGGATCTCCACCCGCGCCGCGCTCGCCGCCGGCCTCATCACCGTCGAGCAGCGCCGCGGCCCCACCTGCTGGGACGTCACCTGGCTCTCCACGCGCCACGCCGACACCGCCATCTGCACCGATATGCTCGAAGCCGCCAGCCAGCGCATCGCCCGGCGAGGCGCCCAGCGCCTCCTCCTCCTCCTCCATGATGACAGTCCCCTGGAGCATGCCGTGCGCCTCGCCGGGTTTATCCCCTACGTCTCCCACACCCTCCTCCACCGCCGCCCCGGCCCCCTGCCCCTCCACCTTCCCCCTCCCGCCAGCGGCCCCGCCATATCTCCCGCCACCCCGGAAACGGAGTTCGGCGCCTTCCGCCTCTTCCAGCGCCTGGCCCCTATCGTCGCCCGCGAGGCTGAGGGCCTCACCCTGTCCGACTGGAACGATAGCCATGAGCGCATGCCGCGCCGCGAGCGCACGTTCATCTGCGACCGCGATGGCGCCGTCGTCGCCTCCGCCCGCCTTGCCCTTCACCGCTCCTGCGCCACCATCGATTGCCTCTTCGACCCCCGATCGCAGGAAGATGCCGCCGCCCTCCTCTCCGCCGTCACCACCGCCCACCACACCCGCACCCTGGCCTGCCTCGCCCCAAGCTACCTGCCCGCGCTCGTTCCCTTGCTGGAGCGTTCCGGCTTCCAGCGCGCCGGCGCATACACCGGCTTCGCCCGTCATCTCACCGTTCGCATCAAAGAGCCCGGCCTCGTGCCGGTGGGGGCCTGACCATGACTGAACAGCGCACCGCTCACAAGACAGCCGCCGTGGATGAGCTTTCCGTCCTCCTGGCTATCTTCCCCCCCTCCATTGCTGACCGCCTGCGGGAAGAGGGCGATCTCTCCCAGCTCCTCGAGGTCATCCTTGACCTGGGCCGCATACCCACGGCCCGCTTCCTCGCGCGCGAGGTGCTCCTAGGGGAGCAGGACATCTCCGAGGCCGATCTCGAACAGGTCGCCCAGAACATCGGCGCCTTCGGCCAGGACAATCGCGCCGGCATCGAGCGCACCCTGCACCGCATCTCCGCCATCCGCAACCGGCGCGGCAAAACCGTGGGCCTCACCTGCCGCGTCGGCCGCGCCGTCTACGGCTCCATCGCCATCATTGACGACCTCGTCCGCTCCGGCAAGAGCATTCTGCTCCTGGGGCGTCCCGGCGTGGGCAAGACCACCATGCTCCGCGAAGTCGCCCGCGTCCTCGCCGATGATCTCCGCAAGCGTGTCGTCGTCGTGGACACCTCCAACGAAATCGCCGGCGATGGCGATATCCCCCATCCCGGCATCGGCCGCTCGCGCCGCATGCAGGTCGCCGCCCCCGCCCTCCAGCACGAAGTCATGATCGAAGCCGTGGAGAACCACATGCCGGAGGTCATCATCATTGACGAAATCGGCCGCGAACTGGAGACCCAGGCTGCCCGCACCATCGCCGAGCGCGGCGTCCAGCTCGTCGCCACAGCCCACGGCAACACCCTGGAAAACCTCATGCAGAACCCCACCCTCGCCGATCTCATCGGCGGCATCCAGGCCGTCACCCTGGGCGATGAAGAGGCACGGCGGCGCGGCACACAGAAGACCATCCTGGAGCGCAAGGCCCCGCCCACCTTCGATTGCGTCGTGGAGATTCAAGGGTGGAACCGCGTCGCCGTCCACCCGGACGTGGCGCGCACGGTGGACTCCAAGCTCCGCGGCCGTGCCGCCCTGCCAGAAACACGCACCATTGATGCAGCGGGCGCAGTGCACCAAGAAACGCCCGCCCAGCCCGCCGAGCCGGAGCGTCCCACGCCTCATCGCCGGGGCGACGTCACCCCGCTGCATCGCGGCGCCGCCCCCCCTCCCGGCGAGCCGCTGGCTTCAGGCAAGGGCCGCCTGAAAGTCTTCCCCTACGGCGTCAATCGCGGCCGCAGCGAGCAAGTAGTGCGCAGCGCCGGCCTCCCCGTGGAAATCGTCAGCGAGCCCCGCGGCGCCGATGCCGTCATGACCACCAAGGCCCACTACCGCAACCGCCCCCAGCCCATCGCCTACGCGGAAAGCTCCGCCATCCCCGTCTACGTCCTGCGCAAGAACACGGCCCCCCAGATCGAGCAATGCCTCCTCACCATCGCCCAGAGCCGCATGCCCGGCAGGCCCATGGACACCGCCGTAGAAGAGGCGGAGCAGGCCGCGCGCACCATCACCGACGGCCAGCAAGAGACCGTGGACCTTGCCCCACAGACCTCCTACATCCGCCGCCTCCAGCACCAGGTCGCCGAGCAACACGCCGTCGCCTCCCGCTCCAGCGGTCGCGACCCCCACCGCCGCGTCCGCTTCTTCCGCACCTAGCGCGGCAGCGCTCCCCGCACCGTCATTGCCCGCCCGCCTGCGGCGGACAAAGAATCTCTGCCTAGGGAGTTGTAAGAGAGGTACAAGGGATGTGCCCCTGCACCTCGCTTACAACCTATGTGGGCGGGCGGGTGGGAACAGCGGCGTGTGTCAAAGCTAGGCGGCAGCGCCTTCGCCCTCCCTCCCGCGTCTGCTATCCTGTACCCGTGAACAGTCTCTTCATCTCCTTTGAGGGCGGCGAAGGCACAGGCAAAAGCACCCAGGCCGCCCTCCTCGTCCAGCGCCTCCGCGCAAGCGGGGCCACCGTCGTCGCCGTCCGCGAGCCTGGCGGCACCCCCCTCGGCGAGCAGGTGCGTCCCTGGGTCAAGAGCCAGCGCCTTGCCCCCCAGACCGAGCTTCTCCTCTTCGCCGCCGCCCGCGCCGAACTCGTCGCCACCGTCATCGCCCCCACCCTCGCCCAGGGCAGCGTCGTCGTCGCCGACCGCTACGCCGACTCCACCATCGCCTACCAGGGCTACGGCCGCCGCCTCCCCCTCGATCTCGTCCGCGCCGTCAACCAGGCCGCCACCGGCGGGCTTGCCCCTGCCGTCACCTTCCTCCTCGACCTCCCCGCCGAAGAGGGCCTCCGCCGCGCCCGCGCCCGCCTCCAGCAGAATGCAACAGGCGACGACGGCCACACCAAGTTCGAGCACGAAGAGATCGCCTTCCACCGCCGCCTCCGCAGCGGCTTTCTGCGACTGGCGAAGGAAGAACCCCATCGCATCCTCGTCATGGACGCGACACGGCCCGCAGACGCCATCGCCGCCGCCGTCTGGCGCCGCGTCCAACCCCTGCTCCCAACCCCCTAACCCCCCGGCCCGTCCTCCATCGCCTCCGCCACCAGCTCGATCACGTCCTTCACCTGCACCTGCGTCTCGCCCT
>SHYB01000043.1 GCA_009693015.1 Dehalococcoidia bacterium | reverse complement strand
CGCTCCCCGCCGCCGCTGTTGCCCTCTCGCGTATACTAGCGCCGTCACCCGCCTCCACAGGAGTCGCCACCCATGCTCCCCCTCATCGGCGCCGCTATCCTCCACGTCATCGTACGCTCGGAATCGGAGTGGCTTGACCGCATCACGCACTGGTACGACACCGAGCACCTCCACGAACGCGTCGCCATGCCACGCTTCCTCAGCGCCCGCCGCTTCGTAGACGTCAAAGACCCCCTGCGCTCCCTCGCCGTCTACGAGATGGAAGACCCCGGCGCCCTGGAGACTCCCGCCTACCTCGCGTCCCGCGCCAAGCCCGACCCGCGTTCCCTGGAAATCGCCGGTCATTTCAAATCGGAGCGCTCCATCTTCCGGCAGTTCTACCCTGAAACCGGCGCCATCGTCCACGGCGGCGCGCAAGCTGCCGGCCCCGGCACCGGCGGCGCGCTCCTCAACGTCTTCGCCACCGTCGAGGCAGGATGGGTGGATGACGTCAATCGCTGGTACGTCGAAGAGCACATCCCCCAACTGCTCGCCATCGAAGGCTTCCTCAGCGCCCGCCGCTACCAGGCCGTCCAGGGCACATACGCCTTCGTCACCCTCTACGATTTGGCCCACCCTGACGTCCTCAAGACGGATGCCTTCAAGCAGGGAACCAAGGAAGTATCGGCGTGGACGAAGCGACTCCAGCCGCACGTCACCTACCACAGCGGCATCTTCCGCCAGGCCCATCCCGCGCGCGGCTTCTACACCGTGCCGCCGGACAAGCGTCTCCGCGAATAGCGCACCATCGCCGCCGCCCACGCAGCGCCACCGCTAACGACATCGCAAGGAGCAGATCGCATGGCTATCGAAAAACAGGGCGTCTTCACCATGAGCACCACGCCGTTCAAGCGCAACGGCGATATCGACTACCCCGCGTTCCGCCGCCATTTGCAGTACCAGGCGGCGGCGGACATCGGCGTCTACCTCCTCTCCTTCGGCAGCGGCGAAGGCCACCAGGTTGACCACAGCGAGATGCTCAAAATCTACGAGTTCGGGGCCAAGACGCTGAAAGGCACGGTGCCCGTCTACGCCGCAGGCCAGGGCCTTGGCCCCTCCACGCGCGATTTCATCAAGCTCGCCAAGGAGATCGCCCAGACCGGCGTGGACGCCATTCAACTCCATTCGCCGCGGCCCGCCTACCCCGGCGCCTCCGCCAAGCCCGCAGAAGTCGAGCGCTACTACATTGACGTGCTGGAAGCCGTGCGCCACCCCTTCGTCCTCTCCGTCCACCAGGGCGCGGTGCCCGGCGTGGAGCCTCCGCCCGCCCTCCTCCGACGCCTCGTGGACACCTACCCCCACCTCATCGGCTTCAACGTCGCCCATCCCAATCTCTCCTACATCCACCGCGTCATCCAGGCCATGGACAACAAGGCCGGCGTCCGCATCGGCGGCTCCGCCCAAGCCCTCGATTGCCTCGCTCTGGGAGGCCACGGCTTCCTCATCTATGAGACCAACCTCTTTCCCAAGTTCTGCGCCTCCATCTTTGCCGACTGGAAGGCGGGCAAAGCCAACCGCGCCGGCGAAAAATGGGAGAAGCTTCAACGACTGTTCTTCATCCTCAACAAGCACCGCAACCCGCAGTCCATCAAAGCGGCGATGGACTCCCTCGGCCTTCCCGGCGGCTTCGTGCGACGTCCCTACCTGGAGCTGGACCAGGCCGCCCGCGACGAGATCGCCGGCGTCATTCGCGCCTCCGGCCTCGCCGAAGCTGAAGGGCTGACCAAGAAGTCCGCCGCCAAATCCAGCAAACGCTAGCGCATCCGCAGCGCGGCTTTTCTCCAAAGATGCCCCACTCGTCTAATTCCGAAAGATGCGCCAAGGTGCGACATCTGCCCTCCTGGGGTGGGTCCAGAAAGGGGCGAAGCCCCTGTTTGGCAGAGGTGCAGGGGATGTGCCCCTGCCTTCTCTCGCAACGTATGCGGGTGGGTGGGTGGGAATGACGAGGTTTGCCACTGGTTACGCCGTTTCTTCTCCTCTGCAATTGCATTGTAGGACATTTGAAAATAGGCGCGTACGATAAGGGAGGCGCCCCGTGGACTACCGAGTCATCTCCGCCGATTCCCACATTGACCTCACCTGGCTCCCCGGCGACCTCTTCACCTCCCAAGCCCCCGCGCGCCTGCGCGACCGCATGCCCCGCATCGTCGGTGAATCGCCCAACTGGCGCTGGGTCGCCGGCGACCGCGAGCTTACCGGCATGGGCGGCATCGGCAAGGGCCTCTTCAGCTTACAGAAAGGCCAGTCCCACAACCTCGACCGCATGCTGGACACCGGCTTCTTCCATGAAGGCTTCCACGGTCGCCCCCGCCCCACCAACGCCGTGCGCCGCATGGAAGACATGGCCCGCGATGGCGTAGACGCCGAGGTCATCTACGGCCTAGTGAACACCGCCGACCGCCTGCAAGACCCCGAGCTTGTCGCCCTGGTGCAGCACATCTACAACGACTGGCTCGCCGAGTTCTGCGCCGCGCACCCTGAGCGCTGGGCCGGCCTCGCCAGCATCCCCAACCATGACGCCGAGATCGCCGCCAGCGAGACGAGGCGTGCCGCCTCCCTCGGCCTGCGCGGCGCGGAGTTCGATGCCGCACACGCCCCCAAACTGCTGTGGGACCACGGCTGGGAGCCGCTGTGGGCCGCCCTGGAGGAGTGCAACCTGCCCGTCTCCTTCCACGCCATCGGCACGCGCGGCATGCCCGCCCAAAGCCCCGATCCATCCCTGCACGACGACCTGGTGTACAAGGGCGTCAGCGTCACCCTCGTCGGCCTCTCCGCTGCCGAGTTCCTCTCCTCCATCGTCCTCTCCGGCGCCCTCGACCGCCATCCACGCCTGCGCTTCGTCCTCGGCGAATCCGGCTTCGGCTGGGTGCCCTTCGTCCTGGAGCGGCTCGACAAGCAGTACGCCGACCGCCTCTATCACCTCGGCCTCAGCATGGACCCCAGCGCCTTCTGGCGCCGCCAGGGCCACACCACCTTCCAGAACGAGCGCGCCGGCTTCGCCATGCTCGATGCGATGGGGGAAGACACCGTCCTCTGGGGTTCCGACTACCCCCACCCGGACGGCACCTGGCCCGTCTCGCAACAGGTGATCCACGACAACATGGGCCACCTGGACGAACGCCTGCGCCGCAAGATCGTGTGCGACAACGCCGCGCGCCTTTACGGGTTCACCGCGTCCTGACCTGCGCCGCTACCCCATCCGCAGCGCCCGGCGCAAATTCGCCGTCGTCGCCTCCGCCACCTCCGCAAACGCAACTCCCTTGATCTCCGCCACCTTCTCCGCCACCTGCGCCACATGCGCCGGCTCAGTCCGCCGCGCCGCGTTCTTCTTGAACAACTGCGGGTAGCTGTCCGTCTCCAGCACCATGCGCTCCAGCGGTATTTCCCGCACCGCCTCTTGCAGCGCAGTCTCCCGCAGCAGAGGCTTCGCCAGCGAGATGTAGCATCCCAGCCCGATGGCCTCGGCGGCGTGGCGCGCATCGCCCTGGAAGTAGTGCCATATCGCCCCCACCTCGCCGATGCGCTCCTCCCGCAGCACCGGCAGAATGTCCTCGTACGCCTCCCGCGCGTGAAAATCCACCGCCTTCCCCAGCTCCCGCGCCAGCCGCACGTGACGCCGCAGGCTCTCCTCCTGCCATCGCCGGTCCGGCGATGCCGCCTGGAAGTCCAGCCCCGTCTCGCTCACGCACACCACCTTGGCGGACGACAGCGCCAGCCGCCGCAGCACCACCATCTCCGCGTCGCCCACCGGCCCCTTGATGTCCTGCGGGTGCAGCCCCACGCCCGCGTACACCAGCGCGTGCCGCTCCGCCAGTTCCACCGCCCGCCGCGACGACTCCAGCGTCGTGCCCACGCTCACGATCATCACCACGCCCGCATCCGCCGCCCGCGCCAGCATCCCTTCCAGCGTGGCGTCGTCGAACTGGTCGAGGTGCGTGTGGGAATCGCAGAGCGGCGGCGGCACGCGGTGCGCCGCCGCCGCGCGCAAGCTGCGTAAATAGTCTGGTCCGGGGGCTTGCAGCACGGGCGGCAGCATGAAACCAGTATAGCCTCTCGCGGCCCCGTGCTACACTTTTTCGCGGCTCGCCTGCGCCCCATCGCGGCGGCCCTCCACATCTTTTCCGAGGCCCTCATGCCCCCACCTCTCTCCCGCACTGCCCTGCATCCCGCGCACCTCGCCCTCCACGCCCGCCTCGTACCCTTCGCCGGGTGGGAGATGCCCATCCAGTACTCCGGCATCATCGCCGAACACCGCGCCGTCCGCACCGCCTGGGGCATGTTCGACGTCTCCCACATGGGCCGCCTCGACATTCGCGGCGACCTCGCCGGCCTCCGCGACCAGCGCGCCCGCTTCGGCTTCCTCTGCCTGCCGGACGGCGGCATCCTCGACGACGTCGTCACCTTGCGCCACGCGGCAGCCAAGTATCTTCTCGTCTGCAACGCCGCCAATCGCCCTGCCGTCGTCGCCTGGCTGGAGCAGCGCCTGCCTGCCTTCCCCGGCGTCTCCTTGCGCGACCTCACCCTGGCAACCGCCATGATCGCCGTGCAGGGGCCGCAGGCCGTGGCGCACATGGACGCGCTGCTTGCTGCGCCCGTCTCCTCCCTCAAACGCTTCGCCGGCATGGACGCCGCATGGCACAACACGGCGCTGACCGTCACCCGCACCGGCTACACCGGCGAAGACGGCGTCGAAGTCACGCTTCCCGCCGCTTCCGCCGTGGCCCTGTGGGACGCGCTCGCGGCGCGCGGCTGCACCCCCTGCGCCCTCGGCGCCCGCGATACGCTGCGCCTGGAGGCCGGCCTCATGCTCCACGGCAACGATATTGACCGCGCCGTCAACCCCCTGGAGGCGGCGCAGGAACGATTCGTATCGCTGGACAAGCCCGACTTCACCGGCAAGGCCGCGCTGCTTGCAGCGCAGGCCGGCGGCCTCACCCGCCGCCTCGCCGCCTTCAAGAGCGATGCTCCCGTGGGCGCCGTCACCAGCGGCAGCTTCTCCCCCACGCTGGAAGTCAACATCGGCCTCGGCCCCCCCCCCGCTCGCCGTCCCCGGCACGCCCCTCTCGATCGACGCCCGCGGCAAACGCATCCCCGTCACCGCCTGCGCCCTGCCCTTTTACCGCCGGTCTACCCCCTGACGCGCCGCCCCATCTCCCCACGCACGGAGGCATCATGATCCCAGAGAACCTGCGCTACTACAAAGAGCACGAATGGGCCCGCCTGGAACCGGGAGCCCTCGCCGTCATCGGCATCTCCCAGTTCGCCCAGCAGCAGCTTGGCGATATCGTCTACGTTGACCTGCCCAAGCCCGGCGCGTCCTTCGACCAGTTCGCCAAGTTCGGCGAGGTTGAATCCGTGAAAGCCGTCAACGACCTCTTCCTTCCCTTGAGCGGCGAAATCGTCGCCGTCAACCCCAAGCTCGTGCACACGCCGGAGCTCGTCAACTCGGACCCCTACGGCGAAGGCTGGCTGGTGCGCATCAAGCTGCGCCACCCCGCCGAGGCCGACGCGTTGATGAGCGCCGGCCAGTACAAGACCTTCCTCGCCCAGTCGCACTAACCTGGAGCATCCCGTGGCAACACCCTACATCCCCAACACCTGATTACCCGCGTGCCGCCGCTGCTGCACACGCCGTTGATGTCGGCCACCAACGCGATCGCGGGCATTTCTCTGGTAGGTTAGCTGGTCATCGCAGGGCAAGGGGAGACGACAGCCGCCACCGTCCCGTGGCGTGCTCCGACACCGCCGTAGCCAGTAGGAGCGCCCGCCTCTCCTGGGCCGAGTCCGCCATAGGTGGACCCGCAGCACCTTAACACCCCCAATATCCCACATACGACCGCCAATAGTTTTTTCATGAACGCGATTCCCTTCTGGGGGACTGACCAACGTTGACCTGAATAACCCCTCTCCATCGCAGATGGAGAGGCTAGAGCGTGAGGGCACACAGTAACGTCCCCCGCCGCACTCCGCGCGGCAGCGGCCAACGCCCTTTACGCTCTCCCCTGCCGCGACTACACTACCGCTGCAATCCCCTCCACCGGAGCCACGCATGGAGTTCGGCGTCTTCCTCACCGCATCCATCCCCAAACCGTGGGCACCTGGCGAAGAGTCCCGCGTGCTCCTCGCCGAGCAAGAGTTCGCCGTACGCGCCGAAGCCGCCGGGTTCGGCTACTGCTGGACCTCGGAGCACCACTTCATGGAGGAGTACTGCCACTCCTCAGCCCCGGAACTCCGCCTCGCCTCCATCGCCGCCCGCACCTCGCGCATCCGCCTGGGCCACGGCATCGTGGACATGCAGCCCGCCATCAACCATCCCGTCCGCGTCGCCGAGCGCATCGCCACCCTGGACATCCTCTCCGGCGGGCGCGTGGAGTTCGGCACGGGGCGCGGCAGCGGCCGCTGGGAGTGGGACGGGTTCAACGTGCCCGAGGCGGAAACCAAGGCCGTATGGGAAGAGGCCGTCAACTGCGTGCTGGCGATGTGGAAGACAGAGCGCTTCTCCTGGGACGGCGCGCACATCAAGGTGCCCGGGCCGCGCAACGTCGTCCCCAAGCCCGTGCAGCAGCCCCACCCGCCGCTATGGATGGGCGCGACCAACCCCGCCACCGCGCGCGAGGCGGGACAGCGCGGCGTCGGCGCACTGCTCTTCGCCTACACCGGCGTCGCCGACATCGCCGAGCGCGTGCGGCTGTACCACGACGGCGCGGCGCACCCCGCCGGCCGCTTCAGCGATCGCCTCAACCTCAAGACCTGCTGGGCCATCGGCGGCATCTGCGAACCCGACGACCGCAAGGCGATCACCGATTACTTCGAGCTCTACCTGGCGCGCTATGCCCCGTTCTTCGCCCGCTACTGGCCCCAGGCCGTGGGCGGCACCTTACAGATGGCACAGCACTTCACCCAGGCATCGCGCCGCGGCCCCCCTGATGTCGATCAGCTTATCGCCGATGGCTCCGTCTTCTCCGGCGATGTGAAGCGGGTGACGGAGGCAGTGCATCGCGCCCAGGAGACCGGCGTCAACCAGTTGATCCTCGGCCTTCCCACCGGCTACCTCCCCAAGGAGCGCCTCCTCCGCACGCTGGACGCCTGGGGCGAGCACATTATCCCGCGGTTCAGCGGCTGAACCGCGGAGCGCCGCCCTCCCCCCAGGCCTGATCCCCCGCCCGGCGCTGACCTGTGGGCCTGCCGGTCATTCACCCACCTCCCTTTCGCAACAGCCCCCGCACAGCAAATTGACGGCCTCCAAAGCCGCTGCTACACTGCTTGCACAGTGTTGTGCCCCACGCGAAAAGCTCTCCTAATGTGCACCGCCACTTCTCGCGACGTCGCTCGCGCACCACGCATGACATCAGCCCGCGTTGCCGCAACTAGAAAAGGATAGATGCTGCATGACCACCACCGCTGACCGTAACGCCCCGGCCCCCCGCGCCTTCAAGGTTATCGGCACGCGCCCCATCCGCCACGACGGCTACGACAAGGTCACGGGCCGCGCCAAATACGGCGCCGACGTGCAGATGGCCGGCATGCTCTACGGCGCCGTGCTCCGCAGCCCGCACGCCCACGCCCGCATCGTCAAGATAGACACCAGCAAGGCGGAAGCCATGCCCGGCGTACACGCCGTGGTCACCAGCAAGGACTTCCCCGCGACGATCCAACCGTATGAGGCGCGGGAAACCCTTGGCGACCCCAATGTGATCTCGGAAAACAGCATGGCCCGCGCCAAGGTGCTCTATAGGGGCCACGCCCTCGCCGCCGTCGCCGCCGACAGCCAGCACATCGCCCAGGAAGCGCTGGCCCGCATTGCCGTGGAGTACGCCGTCCTCCCCGCCGTCCTTGACGTGCGCGAGGCCATGAAGCCCGGCGCGCCCCAACTGCACGAACACCTGGAGAGCGGCAACATCGCCAAGCACAGCCAGTTCAAGGGCGGCGACCTCGCCGCCGGGTTCAAGCAGGCGGACATTACCGTGGAACTGGAGTTCACCACCCAGCCGGTGCATCAGGGATACATCGAGCCGCACAACTCCACGGCATTGTGGGGACAAGACGGCAATCTCACCGTGTGGACCAGCACCCAGGGCGCCTTCGTCGTGCGCGCCCAGACGGCGGCCATGCTCAACCTTCCCCAGTCCCGCGTCCGCGTCATCCCCATGGAGATCGGCGGCGGCTTCGGCGGCAAGATCCCCGTCTACCTTGACGCGGTAGCCGCGCTCCTCTCCCAGAAGACGCGCCGCCCCGTCAAGCTCGTCATGTCCCGCCGCGAGGTGTTTGAAGGCACCGGCCCCGCCGCGGGCACCTACATGCGCGTCAAAATGGGCGCCACCAAGCAGGGCAAGATCACCGCCGCGGAAGCCTATTTCGCCTTTGCAGCCGGTGCCTTCCCCGGCTCTCCCGTCGGCTCCGCCATGAACACCGGCATCGCTCCATACAAGGTGGACAATTTTCAGATAGACGGCTATGACGTCGTGGTCAACAAACCGCGGGTGGCGGCCTACCGCGCCCCCGGTTCCCCACAGGGCGCCTACGCCATCGAGCAGGTGGTGGACGCCCTCGCCAAAAAGCTCGGCATGGACCCCATGGAGTTCCGCCTCAAGAACGTCACCCGCACCGGAGACCGGGCGGTCACCGGCGTAGTATTCCCCAGCATCGGCACGGAAGAGGTGGAGCGCGCCATCGCCAGCCACCCCCACTACAAATCCAAGCTCACCGGCAAGAACCGCGGCCGCGGCGTCTCCATGGGCTACTGGGGCAACGCGGGCATGGCCTCCTCCGTCACCATCAACGTCAACGCTGACGGCGCCATCAGCCTGGTGAGCGGCTCCGTGGACATCGGCGGCACGCGTCCCGCCGTCGCCATGCAAGCGGCGGAGATCCTCGGCATCACCGCGCAGGACGTCCATCCGAGCGTCGGCGATACCGACAGCGTCGGCTACACCGGCGTCACCGGCGGCAGCCGCACCGCCTTCGCCACCGGCATGGCCGCCATCAAGGCCGCCGAGGAGATCATACGGTTGCTCAAGGGCCGCGTCGCGCTCTTATGGGAGACGCAGCCCGACGTCGTAGATTTCCAGGACGGCGTCTTCATTTCCCGCAAGAACCCCAAGGACACCATGACCTTCAAGCAGATCGCCGGCAAGATGAGCAGCACCGGCGGCCCCGTCACCGCCTCGGCGCAGGTGGACGCCACCAAGTTCATCGGCCCCTCCGCCGCAGGCATGATCGTAGACGTGGAGGTGGACCCGGAGACGGGCAAGGTCACCATCCTCCGCTGCACCGCGTTCCAGGACGTGGGCAAGGCGGCCCACCCCAGCTACGTGGAGGGCCAGATCCAGGGCGGCACCGTGCAAGGCATCGGCTGGGCGCTCAATGAGGAGTACTACTTCTCCAAGGACGGCACCATGACCAACTCATCCTTCCTCGACTATCGCATTCCCACCGCGCTGGACCTGCCCATGATCGAAGCCGTGCTCATCGAATATCCCAACCCCGGGCATCCCTTCGGCCTGCGCGGCGTCGGCGAATCCTCCCTCATCCCGCCCATGGCCGCCGTCGCCAACGCCATCGAAAGCGCCATCGGCGTCCGCGTCACCCATCTGCCCATGAACCCCGGCGAGGTGCTCTCCGCCGTCCAAAAGAAATCCAAGGCCGAATAATCCCGGCCTAGACCGGTCCCAACCGGCTCATAGAAACGCTACGTGGTGCGCTCCTTGGGGCGCACCACGTCATGTGTAAGGCACGACAATCTATGCGGGGCGACGGGGCCCCAGGAGCGACCGATGAAGATTCACGAGTACCAGGCCAAGCAACTGCTCAAGGAGTACGGCGTGCCCGTGCCCAACGGCGGCGTCGCCACCACTGCCCGCGAAGCCGGCAGCATGGTGGAATCGCTGGCGGGCAAAGCCGTCATCAAGGCCCAGGTCCACGCCGGCGGCCGCGGCAAAGCGGGCGGCGTCAAGGTCGTCAGCAACCGCAAAGACGCCGAGGCCTTCGCCGCCGGACTCCTCGGCAAACGCCTCGTCACCCACCAGTCGGGGCCGGAAGGCGCGCCCGTAGACAAGCTGCTCGTGGAAGAGGCCCTCGGCATCGCCCAGGAGCTCTACGCCAGCATCGTCATCGAGCCTTCCGTCAAGTCCCCTGTTCTCATCATCAGCGCCGCCGGCGGCATGGAGATTGAAGAGGTCGCCGCCAAAACGCCGGAGAAGATTCTCACCATCCCCATTGACCCCATCATCGGCTTTCAACCCTACATGGGCCGCAAGGCAGCGTATAGCCTGGGCCTACCCACAGAACTCATCCGTCCCGCGGGCGCGCTCTTCGCCAGCCTGTACAAGGCCTTCGAGGCGCTCGACTGCACCCTCGTGGAAATCAACCCCCTGGTGGTGACCACTGACAAGCGCATCCTCGCCGCCGACGCCAAGATCGCCTTCGACGACGACGCCATGTACCGCCACGCCGATCTCGCCAAGCTGCGGGACACGGCGCAGGAAGACAAGCTGGACGTGGAAGCCAGCAAGGCCGACGTCAACTACATCCGTCTCGATGGCGACGTCGGCTGCATGGTCAACGGCGCCGGCCTGGCCATGGCGACCATGGACATCATCAAATACATGGGCGCCCAGCCCGCCAATTTCCTCGATGTGGGTGGCGGCGCCACGGAAGAGCAAGTGACCTCCGCCTTCACCATCCTACTCTCCGACCCCAAGGTGAAAAAGGTGCTGGTGAACATCTTCGGCGGCATCCTCCGCTGTGATGTCGCCGCCCGCGGCATCATCAACGCCGTCAAGGCCAAGGGCATCAACGTCCCCCTCATCGTGCGCATGCGCGGCACCAACGCTGAAGAAGCCAAGGCTATCCTCCAGGCGTCCGGCCTCAAGGTCACCATCCTGGATAGCCTGCAAGACGCCGCTGCCGCCGCCGTCAAAGCCGCCTAGCCTCCCGCACCCCACCCGCCAACTCCAAGGAGTTCTTTCATGAGCATCCTCGTCGGCAAAAACACCCGCCTCATCGTCCAGGGCATCACCGGCAATGAAGGCACCTTCCATGCCCAGCGCTGCCAGGAGTACGGCACAAACCTCGTCGGCGGCGTTACCCCCGGCAAGGGGGGCACCAAGCACCTGGGCGTGCCGGTGTTCAACTCCGTCTCCCAGGCGGTGAAAGACGCCGGCGCCAACACCACCCTGATCTTTGTCCCGCCGCCCTTCGCCGCCGACGCCATCCTGGAAGCCGCCGACGCCGGCATTGACCTGGTCATCTGCATCACGGAGGGCATCCCCGTGCTGGATATGGTCAAGGTCTCCCGCTATCTGCAGGGCAAGAAGACCCGGCTCATCGGCCCCAACTGCCCCGGCGTGATTACCCCTGGAGAAAAGTGCAAGATCGGCATCATGCCCGGCAACATCCACATGCCGGGCAACGTCGGCGTCGTCTCCCGCAGCGGCACCCTCACCTATGAAGCCGTGGCCCAGCTCTCCGAGCGCGGCATCGGCCAGTCCACCTGCGTCGGCATCGGCGGCGACCCCATCTCCGGCACCGCGTTTGTGGACGTCCTCGGCATGTTCCAGAGCGACCCCCAGACAGAAGCGATCATCATGATCGGCGAAATCGGCGGGAGCAAGGAGCAGGAGGCCGCAGCCTTTATCAAGCAGCATGTGAAGAAACCCATCGTCGGCTTCATCGCCGGCGGCTCCGCCCCTGCGGGACGCCGCATGGGCCACGCCGGCGCCATCATCACCGGCGCCGCAGGCACCGCCGCCGCCAAGGTCGCCGCCCTGCGCGATGCCGGCGCCACCATGGTGGAAAGCCCCGCGCTCCTCGGTGAGACCATGGCCAAGGTCCTCAAGAAGCGCTAGCCGCTCACGCCCCGGGCAAAACGTCCCATGGCCCCCCACTTGCCGGTTGGCCGCGCCAGGAACATCAGCGCCCCGGCATGAAATGCCGGAATGTGGCCTCGCTTCTCCCAATCCACATTGAGCTGGATCACCCGGCGGTTGCCCACGTGGATGTCCTCGTCCTGAATCTCCCATAGCACAAAATAGTTCGGCCCGTGCGGCGTAGGCTGCGTCCGCTCCCACCGCGTGTAGTTGGCGAACTTGCCGACCTCCATGCACTCCGGCAGATGCTCGTCCTCCAGCCAGTGATGCCACTCCGCCATCTTCGACGGGTCGTTGCAACGATTGAATATCATAAACAGCGCCGTCGTCTTGGGGTTCGGAGTGAACAGCTCCGGCGACTTGCCCAGTAGTTTCATGGGGATCACGTCGTCCACAAAGTGGTACTTGTTCATGTGTCCTGCGTCGCGCCATCCCGGCGCGGCGGCGTTCACCTTCGCCAGCGCTCCGTTCACATCCGCCTGCGCGATCCTGCTCATGTTGACGTGGGTGAACCCCAGGCGCGGCATGCTCAACGGGTTATCCTGCACCACCTCCCACCGCGAGCAATGCCAGAACGCGCCCGTCGCCAGAATATCGTCAAGGTGCGTGGTGTCATACCACTCGTTCCACTCCGCGTTGTGGCTCGGCGTGGCCGCCTTGGCAAATGTCAGGTTGATCCCCAGCGTCTTCGGCATATGCGTATGCTCCTTGCCTGCGGCGCAGCGCGACTGCGCGGCAGCGTCATGAATCTTCCTTCAAGCGTGCCCACTGTGCCGGAGAACCGCCGCGCTGTCAACCGCCTCCCAGCGCAGCGCGATGCTGCGGTGACGGGCCGCGTCAAGTCATGCTGGTCCGGCGCTTCCCCCACGGTCGCACCTCCTCAAACGCCGAGCAGGCCCGCAGCACCAGCGCATCCTCTCCGATACGCCCTGCCACTTGCAGTCCAATGGGCAGTCCCTCCGCCGAAAAACCGCACGGCAGCGACGCCGCCGGCTGGCCGGTGACGTTGAAAGGCACGCTGTAGGGGAACGCTCCCCACAGCGCGCTTACCTCCTGTCCCCCGACCTCCTTGGGACGCTCGCCGCAGGCAAACGCCGTGGTTGCCGTCGCCGGCGTCAGCAGTAGATCGTACCGCTTGAAAAACTCTCCCATGCGCGCGCGGAACCGCTCGATCCCCTTCATGGCGCGAGCGTACTCCTCCCTGCTTACCTCGCGCCCCCGTTCCAGCGTGCGGCGGGCGTAGCGCGTCAGCGCATCGCCATGCTCATCCAGCACATGCCCCAGCGACTTCGCCGCGTCGGCACACACCACCGGTCCGAAGTGCGAGAACGGCTCCTCGATCTCCGGCGTTGCCTCTTCCACCACGCACCCCAACGATGCAAACGACTGCGCCGCGGCGAACGCCGCCTCCAGCACGCCGGGGTCGGTCACCCCGTAGCCCAGGTCGGCGCTCCAAGCCACGCGCAACCCGGCCAGTGACCCTCGCATTTCCTTGGCGTAGTCAACCGGCTTCCCCCGTCGCGACCGCCCATCGCGAGCGTCATAGCCCGCCGTCACCGTTAGCAGCAGCGCCGCATCCCGCACGTCGCGCGCGATCGGCCCCAGGTGTGAGAAGCGCGGCATGCTCTCGAACCCGCCGTGCGCGGGAATCGTCCCCAACGTGGGCTTGAACCCGAACACCCCGCAAAACGCTGCGGGGATGCGGATCGACCCGCCCCCGTCGCTCCCCACCCCCAGCGGCCCCATCCCCGCCGCCACCGCCGCCGCCGCCCCGCCCGACGACCCCCCACTCGTCCGCGTCGTATCCCACGGGTTGCGGCAGTCCTCCCCCAGCAAGTTGTCCGTCGTCGCCGACATGCCCAATTCAGATGTGTTCGTCTTGCCCAGGATGATCGCCCCCGCCTGCCGCAGCCTCTCCACCACAATCGCGTCGCTCTCCGGCACATGCCGCGCGTACGCCCGCGACCCTCCCGTGGTGCGCAGCCCCTTGGTGTACACCAGGTCCTTGATCGTCACCGGCACGCCCAGCAGCGGGGGGAGATCGTCGCCCTGCATCATCAGAGCTTCGCACTCGCGCGCCTCCGCCAGCGCACGTTCCCCGTCCACCGTGAGGAACGCATGCAGCCGCGGGTTGAGCGCTTCGATGCGCCCCAGCAGCGCGCGCACCACTTCCACCGGCGAAAGCTGCCGCCGCCGCACCTGCTGCGCCAGCCGCCACGCCGGGGTGTAAAAAAGACCGTCGTCCTTGCGCGTGCTCACAACAATGGATTGTAGAGCGAGGCACGGCGGGCGACAACCCTCCTCTACCCAGCGCGGCGCGCGATATAATCAAGCACTCCGGAGCATGCCATGCCCCACGAACCTCACCAGCAACATCGCCCCAGCTACTACCTCGAGGACATCCCTCTGGGAGAAGCGCACGCCCGCTTCGCCGCCGCGCTCGCCCGCAGCCGCGTGCCCGGCGCCATCCCTGGCGAGCCGGTGAGCCTGGAGCATGCCCTGGGCCGTGTCACTGCCGAGCCGGTGTGGGCGAAGCAGTCGTCGCCGCACTACCACGCCGCCGCCATGGACGGCGCAGCGGTGCGCGCCGCCGACACCACCGGCGCCCTGGAGACCTCCCCCCTGCGCCTGCGCCTCGGCGACCAAGCCGCGTGGGTCAACACCGGCGACCCCATGCCGCTGGGGTTCGACGCCGTGATTATGCGCGAGGTCATCCACGATGCCGGCGACGGCGCCATTGAAATCCACGCCCCCGCCGCACCGTGGCAGCATGTACGGCCCATGGGGGAAGACATCGTCGCCACGGAACTCGTGCTGCCGGAGAACCACATCCTGCGCCCCCAGGACATCGGCGCCATCGCCGCCGCCGGCATGTCACATGTCATCGTGCGCCGCAAGCCGCGCGTCGCCATCCTCCCCACCGGATCGGAGCTCGTCGCCGTGGGCGGGTCGCCGCAGCCGGGGCAGATTATCGAGTACAACTCCCTGATGCTCGCCGCGCAGGTGACGCAGTGGGGCGGCGCGCCGCAGCGACTTCCCCCGTTGCCCGACGACCGCAACAAGCTGCGTGACGCCCTGCTCCACGCCGTCGCCGATAGCGACGTCGTCGTCATCAACGCCGGCTCTTCCGCCGGCTCGCGCGACTTCACCGCGCCCGTGGTGCAAGAGGCTGGCGAGCTGCTGGTGCATGGCGTCGCCGTGCGCCCCGGCCACCCCGTCGTCCTCGGCCTGGTGCGCGGCGTCCCCGTCCTGGGCATCCCCGGCTACCCCGCATCGGCGGTCGTCACCTCAGAGATGTTCCTCCAGCCGTTGCTCACCCGCCTGCTGGGTCTGCCTGCGCCTGCCCCCTCCACCGTGGATGCCGTCATGACCCGCAAAATCCTCTCGCCAATGGGCGAAGACGAGTTCCTTCGCGTGACGCTGGGCATGGTTGACGGGCGGCTCGTCGCCGCGCCGCTGCCGCGTGGCGCAGGCATTATCATGTCCCTCGTCCGCGCCGACGGCCTGGCCCACATCCCACGCTTCTCCGAAGGAATCGCCGCCGGCGCTCCTGTCACCGTGCATCTGCGACGTCCCCTCGCCGAGATCGAACGCGCCATCGTCGCCATCGGCAGCCATGACGTAACCCTCGACCTCCTCGCCAGCCACCTCCAGCGACACACCCCCGGCACGCGACTCTCCTCCTCCAACGCCGGCAGCCTCGGCGGCCTCCTCGCCTTGCAGCGCGCCGAGGCCCACCTCGCCGGCACGCACCTGCTCGACGAAGCCACCGGCGAGTACAATCGTTCGTTCGTCAATCGCTACGTTGCGGGCCAGGGTGTGCTGCTGGTGACACTGGCGCACCGCGTCCAGGGCCTCATGCTCGCCAAAGGCAACCCCCTGGGCATCGCCTCGCTAGCCGACCTCTCCCGCCCCGACGTGACCTTCGTCAACCGCCAGCGCGGCTCCGGCACCCGCGTCCTGCTCGACTACCGCCTGAAACAGCTCGGCCTCGCCCCACAATCCATCCGCGGCTATGAGCGCGAGGAGTACACTCACCTCGCCGTGGCTGCCGCCGTCGCCAGCGGCGCTGCCGCTACTGGCCTCGGCGTCCTCGCTGCCGCGCGCGCCCTCGCCCTCGACTTCCTCCCCATCGCCACGGAGCGCTACGATCTCGCCATCCCGCGCCGTCACTACAACTCGGAACGCCTCGCCCCCCTGCGCGCCGTCCTCGCCAGCGACTCCTTCCAGCGTGATGTCCTCGCCCTCGGCGGCTACGACCTCTCCGCCATGGGCCACGTCGTGGCCGAGATCCCTTAGCTTGCCTCTTCTCCTTCCATCCATCCCCTGAAAAAGCACTGGCCCCCGGGTTTCCCCGAGGGCCAGATTCTGTCTATGAAGCACCGTACCTAGAGGCCCTCCACCTACCTCCTAGGAGGAGGAGGAGGAGGCGGCGGCGGCGGCGGCGGCGGCGGCGGCGGCGGCGGCGGCGGCGGCGGCGGCCCTC
>SHYB01000007.1 GCA_009693015.1 Dehalococcoidia bacterium | reverse complement strand
CGCTCGTGGCGTCATGCCACCGCGCCGACGATCGCCGCAGCCGCTCCCTTGATAGCGTCTCAGTGTGCATGATGGCCTTGGCGCGGTTCATGACTTGCGCTCGCCGCCTTGCCGCCGAGTTGCATGAACTCCGCTCCTCTTCTCTTGCCGGGGTGCAGGGGCAGCATCCCCTTCTGGGGTATGTCCAGAGAGGGGCGAAGCCCATCGGAGTTTACCTAGAGGCCCACGAAGGGGCAAGTGTTACAGGGGATGTGCCCCTGTAACACTCCTTGTTACCACCTTCCAGGAAAGGAAGGTGGTTAAGGAAGGGGGAAGGAAGGGGGTTAGGGGGGATGGTTCGTCGCATGCTATAGCCCCACATGCCTCCATGAGCAATACCCGCCTCATGGAACAACAGCCCTTCCCGTTGTCTCCCGCGTGACACCCATGATACTATCCCCTGCCGGAGCAATGTCCCACCAGCGCCCGTCCCACCAGCGATGAACAAGTGGAGGAGAACAGCATGATCAAGATCAAGGGCTACCATCACACCGGCATCGTCGTCAAAGACCTTGCCCGCGCTGAACACTTCTACTGCGGCGTCCTCGGCATGCAAAAACTCCCGCGACCGGAGTTCTCCATCAAAGGCGCCTGGCTGGAGATGGCCGGCGGCCAGCAGATGCACCTCATGGAGCTTGCCGAGCAAGAGATCAAGACCGCGCGCCATGTCGCCCTCGTCGTTGAAAACTTCGATGAAACCGTCCGCATCCTCAAACAGCACAACGTCGTTTTCAACACCCAGCCCACCAAGCGGGCCGATGGCTCGGACGCCTGCAGTATCCAAGACGGGGAAGGCAACGGCATTGAGATCACCACGCCTGTCCCCGCTCGCGTCTAACGCCGCGTCTGCCTTGTCATTCTGCATGAGCGAACACCACCCACAAGCTCACGGGGAGTTGTGCTGCTGTCGGCATGTGCTGCAAAATCGGGTCTGCGGCGATCCGAAATCGCGCTGACACCCAATGCGCGTGTGCGGGGAAAACCGCCGGCCTATACTCTCCAGGCACACGTTGTCCCAATCCCACTGGACAGACACATATGCAGATTGGCGCAACGAACAAGGTCGGCATCTCCCTCCCGCAGACCTTCCTGAACGGGATGACTGATCCCGCGCTGATTCAACGCCACGCTACAGTGGTGGAGGCGTTGGGCTATGACAGTCTGTGGGCGCAGCACGGCGTTTTCACGGAAGTGTTGGAGCCGTTCACCCTGCTTTCCTTCGCCGCTGCGGTGACCAGGCGCGTGACGCTTGGACTGTCAGTGCTGGTGCTTCCGCTGTGGCATCCGCTGCATGTCGCCAAGCTGGGCGCGAGCGTGGACCTCCTGTCCGGCGGGAGGTTCATTCTGGGCGTGGGGATCGGCGGGCATGAATCGCGCTATCCAGTGTTCGGCCTCAGCACTGAGCATCGCGTCACGCGCTTTGAGCAGAGCGTGGAGCTCATCAAGCGATTGTGGACTGAAGACAACGTCTGCTTCAGCGGCTCATCCTGGCACATGGATGGCGTGTCCCTGCGGCCCAGGCCGGCGCAGCGGCCACGGCCGCCAATTTGGTTTGGCGGGAGGAGCGAGCCGGCCTTGCGCCGCGCCGCCCGTTTGGCGGATGGGTTCATGGGGCGCGGCTCCGCCTCCCTGGCGGACTTCAAGCCGCTGCTCACGGCGTTGCGCCGCTATCTAGCGGAGGCGGGCCGCGATCCGGCAAGCTTCCCGATCTCCAAGCGGGTCTACGTGGCTGTTGACGGCGACCGGGCACGCGCCGAGCGGCAGATCGCCGCGTTCTTCCAACACCAGTACGGCAGCAGTGAGCTTGGCCTGCAGGTGTCCGTGTACGGGTCGGAGGACCACGTGGCGGAGCAACTGGCCGCGCTGGCGGGGCTTGGCCTGGACCTGGTGGTGTTCAACACAATCTACGACCACGTGGAACAGGCGGAGCGGCTGGCGCTTCGGGTGCTGCCGCAACTGCGCTGACGGATGCTACCGCCACTCAGGCGGGGCGTGGGAATCAATGTCGAACTTCGCTCGGGCAGCGCGCAGCTTGGTGCGGTCCGCCGGTGGGCCGGAGGTGTCCGGCGGGAAGCCGCCGTGCTTCGCCGGTTCGCCGGCATCCGCGATAAACTGCTCGAAGCCTGCGGGGGAGTAAAAGACCAGGGCCTTGGCCTCCTGGTCGCGGTTGTTGGAGAAGCCATGCACCACGTTCCGGGGGATGACTGCGAACGCGCCCGGCCCGGCATCCACCTCCTTGTCGCCGAGAAGCAGGGTCATGGTTCCCTCTAAGACATAGATCGCTTTCACTTCGTGGGGGTGGGCATGAGGCGAGCCGAACATGCCTCGCTTGGGGGGCACGCGCAACTCCACCACGGCGTAGGCGCCATCCGTGTGCTGCCCCCGCGCCTTGTAAGTCCAGACGCATCCGGTGAACCAATAGGCTTCTCCCCCGCCAGCGGGGACGACGTGCACCTTGCTGCTCGCTTGTGTCATGGCATGCCTCCTGTTGCTTCACGGACGATTGCGGGTCCGGGTTTCCGAACTGTTGAACTGTCATGGGCGCGGCGCAGCGGGCCGATCACCTCGCGAGCGAAGCGCTCCAGAACGATACGCTGGTGCACGCCCATCGCCAGGAATATGCCGTCCAGTCCCTGGCGCTCCAGCGCCCTGGTCTTGGCGAGGCAGTCCTGCGGCGTCCCGACGATGGCGAAGCGCTCGGCGAAGTAGTCCTGCACGCCGAGTTCTTCTGCGAGCGTGAGGTTGCGGCCTTCGCTCCAGTGCCCGGCGTGATCGTACTCTTCCTGATACTGGGCGATGCTCTGGCGAAGCGCCGCGGGGATGCCCTTGCCGTCCAGGCCGCCGCGAAAGACGTGGCGAGCCGACGATGTCAGCGGGCCCTTCACCTGTTCGATAGCCTCCTCGCGGGTATCCGCAATGCGGCAGTGGGCAAAGGCCCACAACGGTACAGAGCCGGCAGGCCGCCCCGCCGCGCGCTCGCCCGCACGCACATGTGACCGCGCCAGCTCCACCAGCTCCGGCGTCAGGCCGGTGTTGATGAGGGCCACGTCCGCCAGTTCGCCCGCGAGGTGGAGCGTTTTCGGCCCGGCCGCAGCCAGCACCAGGGGCATGGGACGTGTCACCCAGCGGGTGTGGATGGTGCGTCCCAGGTAGTCCGCGCGCTCGCCCCGCATCAAAGCCCGCGCCGCGGTGAGGAACGCCCGCAGGTCGCCCACCTTGGCGGGAGGAACGCCGATGCTGAACACCGAGCTATCGCCGCTGCCCACGCCGATGAACGTGCGCCCGCCGGAGAGGTGGTCAATGGAGGCAGAGGCGCCGATGGTCACCACCGGGTGCCGTGTGAGGGGATTGGTCACCGTCGTGCCCAATCCCACGCGCTTGGTTTCCAGCGCCGCCAGCGTCAACCCCACGTACACATCAAAGCAGAACGATTGCGAGTCGGCGAGGGTGAAGTAGTCAAACCCGCCATCCTCGGCAAGCCGGGCCCAGCCACGTATCTCATCAAGGCTGGTGGGCAGGATGGACGCTCCGACGATCATCGGGCTGCCTCACGGTGTCTGGTGCACAGAGCGGCGACCGCGGCGACGTCCGGCGCGGTGCCTACGGTCCACGCCGCCTGCGCCAGCCGCTCCACCTGGGACGGCGACAGCACTGCGCCCGCCAGCGAGCGGAACTTTCCATCCAGCTCGGCGTCTGTCATGGGGTGCCCCGGAGAGCCGGTGGCATGCTCAATGTAATGGGTGACGACGCGCCCGCCGGCCAGCCGCACGGTTACCTCAACCTGGTCCTGGTCAATGCCCTCGGTTGGCGTCAGGTGGATGCGCTGCCGCAATGCGGCGATGACGGGATTGAGCGCCTTGGCGTCGGTGAACTGCTGGGGGTAGCAGGCGCCGTCCGCCAACGCCGCCGATGCCGCATGCTGCACGCTGAACTTGGTCTCCAGCCCTATCCGCGGCGCGGGGCGGTTCATCAACTCCAGCACAAGCGGGTGCACCCGGGCCTCTATGCGCTCTATGTCTGCGGGGCGGACGCCCTGCTTGCGCAACTCCAGCATCGCGTCAATCAGGGGGTGCGCCACCACGCCGCAGGCATACGGCTTTAGACCGTTCTGCGCCAGCTCCCACCGCTCGCCCAGTCCCTGCGTGAGCGCGCCGGCGTTGTGCTGGGGGGAGAAGACGTGCCAGAAGCCGCGCCGGCCCTCGAGGATCGTCTGGGAGCTTGTCCAGCCCTTGGAGGCCAGCATCGCCGCTTGCAGTCCGTTGCAGGCGGCCTTGGCGGGGTGCATCGGCTTGCACATGCTCCCCAGCACCTCGCGGATGCTGCTGGCCTGCGTCCCGGAGGTGCCCAGCGCGTGCAGCATCTGCTCCGTGTCCAGCTTGAGCACCCTGCCCGCGCTTGCCGCCGCGCCGAAGACGCCCGCGGTGCCGGTGACATGCCACCCTTGATCGTAGTGCCAAGGGTGCACGGAGAGCGCTACCCTCGCCGCAGTCTCAAAGCCGAACACGAATGCGCTCAGAAACTCTCGTCCGGGGACATGGCGATCCTCCGCCAGGGCGAACAGGCCCCCATACACTGGAGTGCTGCCGTGGAGGACCGTAGGGAAATGTGTATCGTCGAAGTCTTCCAGGTGCGCCAGGTAGCCGTTGATGAAGGCGGCATTGGTGAGGCTGGTGCGAAACTCCGTTCCCACCACGGTGGCGCGGGGAAGCCCGCCCTCTTCCCGGCACAGACTGATGAGTATATCTAGCGAGGGGTCTTGCGAGGCATAGAGGGCCGCGCCAAGGTAGTTGACGAAGCAACGAGCGGCCTCATGGAGCGTCCATTGCGGCAGCTTCGATGCGTCTGTCTCCACCACGAACTGGGCGAGATCGCGGGTAGCGGGCACCATGGTCTCCTGACAGCGCACAATTGTTGCGCGCTCATGCTCTAGCGGATGGCGGGCCAATAGTAATCGACAGGAGAGGACGGCGCAAGGCGGGGGTGCTACCCTGGACGCACAGCGGCAACCGCACAGCTTGTAGAATGACAGCCGCCAGTCCTTTTGAGGGGGTTCTTCATGGATGCGCTGACGGACTCGCTGGTCTCCTACGCCCAGGGACTGCGGTACGAGCACCTTTCGCCGGAGGTCGTGCATCAGGCAAAGCGGGTGTGGGTGGATACGCTGGGTTGCGCCATCGGCGGGTTTGCCGGCGAGCCGTCGCAGATGGCCCGCGCCCTGGCGGCGGAGGTGCAGAGCCGCCGCCCCGGCACGGTGCTGGGAACCGGCCATCAAACATCGCCTGACCTGGCGGCGTTCTGCAACGGAGTTGCCATGCGGTATCAAGACTTCAATGATACCTATACAGGGAAGGAGCTGGGCCACCCCAGCGATCACCTGGCAGCGGTGCTCGCCGCCGGAGAAGCCGCCGCCGCAGATGGGCGTATGCTGATTACGGCCACGGTGCTGGCTTATGAGGTGTTCTGCCGTTTGTGCGACGCCGTAGAGGTGCGCGGGCGCGGATTCGACTACGTGGTGCTGGGCGCCCCGTCCGCCGCCCTGGCCGCGGCCAAGGCCCTGGGACTCCAACGGCATGAGATGGCGCACGCCATGAGCATCGCCACGGCGTCGAGCCTGGCCCTGTTCCAAACCCGCGTGGAGGACGTATCCATGTGGAAGGCCTGCGCCTTTCCCAGCGTGAGCCGCAACGCCCTATTCGCCGCGCTGCTTGCGGAACGCGGGCTTTCCGGTCCAGGCAATGTGTTCCAGGGACGCGCCGGGCTATGCAAGGTCCTGGACAGCGCCCCCATCGCGCCTCCGCGATTCCCCGGGCCAGGCGAGGCTTGCAAGATCCAGGAGACGAGTATGAAGCGTTTCCCGGTGGGCCACCTCGCCCAGACCATTGTCGAGGCGGCGCTGGCGGTCAGGTCGCAGATTCCCCATGCAGACGACATTGCCTCGGTGGAGATCGAGACGTTCCGCACGGCGAAGGAGATCATGGCGGGCGACCCGGAGAAGTGGCGCCCCGCGAGCCGGGAGACGGCAGACCACAGCATCCCCTATGTCGCCGCCATCGCCCTGCTCCACGGTGCGGTGGAATGGCGGCATTTCGATCCTGAATACTATACCGGCTCACGCGTGCTGGAGCTGGTGCAAAAGGTCCGCGTCACAGTGACTGACGCCTGCGAGCGGAGCTGGCCGCAAGGCATGCTCAGCGCGGTGCGGGTGACGGTAAGCGGCGGGCGAAGCGCGGAGGCGCGGGTGGAGTACCATCGCGGACACTGGAAAAACCCCATGAGCGATGCCGAACTGGAGCAGAAGTTCTTGGGCAACGCGGAGGGGTTGCTTCAGCCTGCGGACTGCCGCGCGTTGCTTGACCGGCTTTGGCATCTGGAGCAGGTGGACGATGCGAGGTCGCTGGCGCGTTCGCTGCTCCTGCGTTCCGGGGATGGCGCATCCCGCTAGCGGGTGAGGCGCTGCCGGCCAGCGCGATTGGTTGACTCCTGCTGCGCCTGCCGACTAGACTACGGTGCCCGCAAGCGCGGCTTGCGGGCCTATTCCCAGGAGTGGAGCCGGCGTACCGACCCCATGCAACCCCTTGCCGATCTCAAGGTGCTCGACCTGTCCTGGCATGTGGCCGGGCCGTACTGCACCAAGCTGCTCGCGGACTACGGCGCGGACGTGATCAAGGTGGAGCGCCCGCTGACCGGCGACCCGTCCCGCTCCTACGGCCCCTTTCCCCAGGACGTTCCGCACCAGGAGCGCTCGGGGGCCTTCCTGCATCTCAATACCAACAAGCAGTCCATCACGGTCAACCTCAAGGATGCCGCCGGCCGGCGCATCATCCTGCAGCTCGCCCGCTGGGCGGATGTAGTGGTGGACAATTTTTCGCCAGGGACTCTTGCCGGACTGGGCTTGGGGCATGAGGAGCTGGCGGCGTTGAACCCCCGCCTCGTGTGCTGCTCAATCAGCAACTTCGGCCAAACGGGGCCGTACCGCGACTGGAAGGCCACGGAGTTCATTCTGGCGGCCATGGCGGGCTTCACCTACATCACCGGGGTCCAGGAGCGAGAGCCGCTCAAGTCGGTGGATCATCTGCAAGAGTACCAGGGAGGAGCGCACGGCGCCCTAGCGATTATGGGGTCGGTCCTCCGCCGGCAAGAGCAGGGCGCCGGAGAGGTGATAGACGTCAGCATTTTCGAGGTTGCCGCGGGCTCCCCGGACCGCCGCGGGACGTATTTGAGCGGGTACGCCTACACCGGCCTGGATGGCAAGCGGGAGTCGCCGCTGGGAGGCGCGCTGCCGCTGGGGATGTATCCGTGCAAGGACGGGTTCATCAACATCGTCGTGTCGCCGCCGGGACGCTGGCCCAGGTTCCTGGAGATGCTCGGTCGTGGCGACCTGGTGCAGGAGCTGGAGATCCGCCGGCCTGGGTACTGGGCTACGCCTCAGGCACGGGAGCTGGTGGACACCTTGCTGTATCCCTGGCTCTTGGAGCGCACCAAGCAGGAAGTGTTTGACGCGGCGCAACGCGCCCGTATCGCCGCTGCCCCCCTCAACACTCCCACGCAGGCGCTCGCCGAGCCGCATTTGCAGGCCCGGGGCTACTTCGCACAGGCCAGTCATCCCGTGGCTGGTCTGCTGCCCTACACCGGGCCGTCCTTTCGCATGGAAGGCGAAGGCTGGATGCTGCGATCCACCGCGCCGCTCTTGGGGCAGCACAATGAGAAGGTGCTCGGCGGCCTGCTGGGGCTATCCGCAGCAGAGCTGACCCTGCTGCGGGAGACGGGCGCGATATGAGCGTCAAGCGACCGCTGTCGGGGATTCGCGTGCTGGACTTCACCCTGGTGTGGGCAGGCCCCTACGCCGTGGCGATGCTTAGCGATCTGGGCGCCGAGGTCATTCGCGTGGAAAGCTGCCAGCACCACATCACCAACACACGGGGCTACTACGCCAGGCCCGCCCCGGAAATCGTCCCGCGCATGGGGCCGGTGGCCCGCGCCTACGCCGACCTTGACCCCAAGGACGACCCGTGGAACCGGCACGCCGTGTTCAACCACATCGGGCGAGACCGGTATTCCATGACCGTGGACCTGCGCACGCCGGAGGGTCAGGACGTGGTCAAGGAACTGGCGATGATCAGTGACGTGGTCATGGACAATAACACCCCCGGACTGCTCGGCAAGTTCGGCTTGAACTACAAGACGTTGCACGCCCTCAACCCCACGCTCATCTATGTGGCGATGCCGATCTACGGGTTCGCCGGACCCTATCGCGACCACCTTGGCTTCGGCGCGAACGCCGAGGCGCTGGCAGGGTTCTCCCATCTGCGCGCCTATGCCGGCGGCGACCCTTCCACCATCGGCACGAGCAATCATATGGACGCCAGCACCGGCGCTGGAGCGGCCTACGCCGCGCTCACCGCGCTGTACCAGCGCCGGCGAACCGGCCGGGGTCAGTTGGTGGAGCTCTGCCAGCTGGAGAACCTCATGCAGCAGGCAGGGGAAGCGCTGATGGACGCGGCGATGAACGGACGCGATCGCGCGGGAATAGGCAATCGTGATGCGGTGCGCGCGCCACAGGGAATCTACCCGTGCAAGGGAGGCGACCGGTGGATCGCCATCAGCGTAGGAACGGATGCGGAATGGGCCGGGCTGTGCCGCGCTATGGGCCAGAACGGTCTGGCAGACGACCCGCTCCATAGTGGCTGCCTGGCCCGCCAGGCACGGCACGATGCGCTGGACGAGCGAATTGCCGCGTGGACGCGGGTGCATGATAACCGAGAGCTGATGACGCTGCTGCAGGGCCTGGGGGTGCCTGCGGGGATGGTGGCGATGGATTCAGACGTGTTCGCCGATCCGCACTTGGAGGCGCGCGGCTTTTTCCGGTGGGCAGACCATCCCGCCGTGGGCCGGCGGCGCTACCCCGGGCATACGTTCACCTACCGCAACGCGCCGCTGCGCTATGACCAGCCCGCGCCGCTCTTGGGACAGCACAATGACCTGGTGTACGGCCAAATGCTTGGAAAATCGCCGGAGGAAATCCAGGGACTTGCCGAGCGCGGACACATCGGCACGGCATATTCCGAGGAGGCGATCCGCCGCGGCTAAGCGTTGCGGCTTGCGCTCGCTAGCGCGGCAGCCGCAGTCCCCGGGTGGCGATAATGTTGCGCTGGATCTCCGACGTGCCGCCGCGGATGGTCTCCGATACGGTGACGAGGAACGTGTAGGCCACCCGTCCCCGCAACTGCGTCCATCGCCCTTCGCCTTGGATCGGGCCGTACATGCCCATGATATCCATTGCCAGCCGTGCGGCGCGCTGCGTCAGCTCCGTGCCGTACCCCTTGGAGATGGACGCTTCGTGGTTGGGCACCTTGCCCTGGCTCTGCATCCAGGCCACGCGAAAGGCCAGTTGCCGCCCCACGGCAAAGGCCACGCTCATGTCCGCGATACGATTGCGCACCACCGGGTTGTCATAGAGAAAGCGGCCGTTGCGCCGCGTCTCCCTGGCATAGCGCACCACGTCTTCAAATAAGAGCAGAGCGCCGGTGACGCGCTCGATGCCGGAGCGTTCGAAGTCGAGGTTCTGCGCCACGATGTACCACCCGCCGTCCAGTTCTCCCACCAGTTCCCGGCGAGGCACGCGCACGTTGTTGAAGCGGACGATGTTGAACCGCGTGCCCGCCATGGTGTACAGCGGCTGGATGTCCACCCCCGGCGACCGCAGGTCCACGATGAACACGCTGATGCCCTTGTGCTTGGCCACGTTGGGGTTCGTCCTTGTCGCCAGCCACACGTACTCGGCGACATGGGCGTTGGTGGTGTAGGTCTTTTCGCCATTGATGAGGAAGTCATCGCCATCGCGGACCGCGGTGGTCTGCACGCCGGCGAGGTCCGAGCCCGCGTTCGGCTCGCTGTAGCCGATGCAGATGGCCAGGTCTGCCTTGACGATGCCCGGCAAATAATGCTTTTTCTGATAGTCGCTCCCGTTGAGCATGATGCTCGGCCCCATCTGCCGCTCCGCGCTCTGGTGATAACCAATGGGCGCGCGGTAGTGGATCATCTCATCGTTGTAGATGAACCGCTCGATGTAGCCCAGACCCTGGCCGCCATGTTCCTTGGGCCACGCCAGGCCGATCCAGCCCCTGGCGGCCAGTTTCTTGGAGAACGCGCGGTTGACCCACTGTCCTTCCGCCTCCGGATTCTCCGGCTGGTCCTTCGGCAGCTCGCGTGCGAGGAAGGCGCGGACTTCCTGCCGAAAGACCTCTTGCTCAGGGGTGAAGGCGAAGCGCATGTCGCTCCAATTCTGCGGGCATCGGCTGTTGCCGCCACTAAAACGTACATCATGATAGCATCGCGCCTTGAGAGGTTGCAGCGGCCCCCAGCCCCTTCGACGGGCGATGCAAGTCAGCGGCTGCGGAACGCCGCCACGCGCAGGCGGCGGTAGTCCGCCACCCAGCGGCCATCATGGAAGAGAGCAGGGCGAAGGCCCTGCTCCGCCACGGCGATCACGGCATCCCGCGACTTCTCGTCCAAGCCGTGCAGCAAACGATCGCCGAACATCTGCGTCCAGTTGCGCATGCCCGCATCCCCGCCATCAAGCGGCGTGGGCCGGTCGAACGCCAAGGCATAGGTCACGTCCAGACCATGATGCTCCAAAAGAGAGCAGTACTGGGCCAGCGTGGGAAAGTACCACGGCGCCTCGGCGGGGGGGGCCGCGCTAGTCACCGCTTCCCGCGCCGCGGTGATGGCGTCCACCAGCCGCCGCACATTGCCATGCGTCCCCAGCTCGGCCACCAGCCTGCCCCCTGGCTTGAGCGCGCGATGCATGCGGCGGGCCGCTTCCTCCGGGGGGCGTATCCAGTGCAGCACGGCGTTGGAAAAGATGGCGTCGAACTGCTGATCGAAGTCCATGGTCAGCGCGTCGCCGGTTTCGAAGCGCAGGCGGGGGTACCGCTGCTGCGCATGGCGCACCATGCTCTCCGCGCTGTCTATCCCCAGGGTAACGGCGCCGCACTCGGCGATCTTGGCAGTGAGATGGCCGGTGCCGCATCCCAGGTCGAGCACGCCTTCGCCGGGCTGCGGCGCGAGCATGTCAACCAGGTCCGAGGACATGGACCACACGAATGCGTGCTTGTCATCGTACAGATGAGCGTCCCAGCCGCCGGATGGGTTTGGGCCGGTGATAGATTGCTCTGGGGGGTCGCTGCGCATTTCAGGGTAACTATAGCGCATGCCGGCTTGGCCGCCAATCCTCCGCGCTGTTTGCGCAGGCCGCGTCGCGTGGGCTAGTATGTGCTGGCCACTCGAAGAAGCAGAACTCCTTACCCAAGAGGTGCGCGCCGTGCCGGATATCACCAAAGCTGACGTCGTCATTGTTGGCGCGGGAAACGCCGGCCTTTGCGCCGCGCTGGCCGCTGCGGAGGGAGGCGCCTCCGTTGTGGTGCTGGAGAAGGCCCCGGAGCATCTCAGGGGCGGCAATACGTTCTTCACCGGAGGACTGTTCCGCTTCGCCTACAACGGTTGGGAGGAGATTCAGCAGCTGATCTCCCTCTCGCAGACGGAGCGGGACGGTGTGGACGTGGGCAGCTATCCCGCGGCGACATACTACGATGACATCATGCGGGTGACGGAGGGCCTTGCCGATCCGGAGCTTATTGACCTGGTGGTGCATCAGTCGTTCCCGGCGATGCGCTGGATGCGGGGCCAGGGTGTGCCGTGGGTGCTGGCCTACGGCCGGCAGGCGTTCAAGGATAATGGCAAGCTCCGGTTTTGGGGCGGCCTGATCGTGGAAGCGGTGGGGGGCGGCAAGGGCCTTTCCGACCGGCTCTTTGAACTCGCGGCGCGTGCTGGGGTGACGGTACGGTACCAGTCCAAGGCGACGGATCTGCTAGTGGGCGATGACGGGGCGGTGCATGGCGTGACGTACCGTGAGCCCGGCGGCAAGCGCACGATACACTGCCGCGCTGTGGTGCTGGCCTGCGGCGGGTTCGAGGCGAACCCGGAGATGCGCGCGCGGTACCTGGGGCCAGGCTGGGAACTGGCGAAGGTGCGGGGGACGCGCTACAACACCGGCGACGGCATCCGCATGGCGCTGGATGCGGGGGCGCAGCCGTACGGCAATTGGAGCGGTTGCCACGCCGTGGCCTGGGACCTGAACGCGCCTCCGTTCGGCGACCGCAAAATCGCCGACCTGTACCAGAAGCACTCCTACCCCTTCGGGCTAATCGTGAACATTGAGGGCGCCCGCTTTGTGGACGAGGGGGCGGATTTCCGCAACTACACCTACGCCAAGTATGGACGGGAAATACTCAAGCAGCCGCAACGGGTAGCATTCCAGTTGTTCGACCAGAAGACGCTGCACCTTTTGCGGGATGAGTACCGCATTCCGCAGGTGTCTAAAGTCGAATCGCCAACGATAGAAGGGCTGGCGAAAGGGCTCGGAGTGGACCCTCAGGGTCTGGTGCGCACGGTGCAGGGCTTCAATGACGCGATCCAGCCGGGAGAGTTCCATCCCACAGTTTTGGACGGCAAGCACACACAAGGGATCACGCCGCCGAAGAGCAACTGGGCGCTGCCGTTGGACACACCGCCCTACGTCGGATTTGCCGTCACCTGCGGCATCACCTTCACCTTCGGCGGTCTGCGTGTGGATGCCAAGGCCCAGGTGTTGGATACGGAAGATACGCCGCTCCCCGGCCTGTATGCTGCGGGAGAACTGCTGGGCGGTCTTTTCTACAGCAACTACCCGGGCGGTTCTGGTTTGATGGCCGGATCTGTGTTCGGCAAGATCGCCGGCGAAAGCGCCGCTGCCGCGGCAAAAACGGTGGCGCCTGCTGCAGGCAAGAATCCGCGCTGATCCCCATTTGATCCGCGTTGCGCCGTGCCCCCATTGCTGCTAACGGACCGAGCGGGTTAGCAAAGGAGTCGCTGATCATGCAGGAACAGACGCGCGCGGCCACACTGCGAATGTTGCTTCAGCGGCCAGGCGGCATCGTCGTCCCTGGCGCATACGACCCGCTGTGCGCGCGGCTTGCCCTCTCCGCGGGCTTTGAAACCCTCTACGTCAGCGGCAGCGCCACCTCCGCCACGCGGGCCGCCTTGCCGGACATCGGGCTCATCACGCAGACGGAAGTCGCCAGCCTGGTACACGCCATACATGAAGCAGTGCCGCTCCCCCTGATCGTAGACGCAGATACGGGGTTCGGCGGCGTGCTGAACGCAATGCGCACCGTCCGGGAGTTGGAGATGGCCGGCGCCGCCGCCATCCATATCGAAGATCAGGTGGCCCAGAAGCGCTGCGGCCACCTGGACGGCAAGCGTCTGGTGGACAGCGATGAAATGGAAGGCAAGATCAGGGCCGCGGCCGCCTCCCGGCGAGACCCCAATTTTGTGGTGATCGCGCGGACGGATGCGCGCGAGGTCGAAGGGATGGAACGCGCCATCCAGCGGGCGCGCCGCTACGTTGCCGCTGGCGCCGACGTCATATTCCCCGAGGCGTTGCATGGCGAGCAGGAGTTCCGCGCCTTTGCCAAGGCGCTTGATGTGCCCCTTCTGGCGAATATGACTGAGTTCGGGAAGACGCCGTACTATCGAGCGGACCAGTTCTTCGATTGGGGTTACAAGATCGTGCTCTTCCCCGCGTCAGCGCTGCGGGTATCCTTGCAGGCCGTCTACGCGTTCCTCACCGACCTTCGAACGGCGGGCACGCAAGAACCCTGGGTCGGCCGAATGATGACCCGCACAGAGCTGTACCGGCACATTGACTACGCTGGATATGAGGAGAAGGAGCGCACCTTCTGGCCGCCGCGAGACAGCGGCATCAACAAAGCATGAGCTAGATCGGCAGGGACACCATGGCGAAAGATGGCTTCAAGGTTCTGGACAGTGATCTGCACCTCATAGAGCCCTGGGACCTCTACCTGCGCTACATGGACCCCAAGTGGGGTGACCGCGTGCCCCGCGCGGTGCAGCCGGGGGAGGACTGGTCGTACCACCGTGGCATGCGCGCGGAGTTCACTGACGCCGGCGGCGCGCCGGTGCGCAAAGGCCCCGCGGGTTCCGCCGTGACCGCCAAGCATCTGGGCGTGTGGGAGCGTGGCGCCAGGGTGCACCCTTACTACGAAGAGGCCAATCGCCGCCGCTTCGACGCTCCCTCCACCCTCACGGCAATGGACGTGGAGGGCATAGACGCCGCCGTGCTTTTCCGCACGCGCCCCCTGCACACGGACGAAAGCCAGGAGCCGGAGTACGCCGTGGAGCTGTGCCGCGCCTGGAATACCTGGTGCGCTGATTACTGCAAGCAAGACCAGAAGCGGCTCAAGTTCGCCGCGCTCATCACCCTGCATGACGTGGATATGGCCGTGGACGAAGCGCGGCGGGCGGTGAAGGAGTTGGGGGCTGTCGCCGTGTGCATGAACCCCGAGCCGATGCACGGGCGGCTTCTCCATGACCCGTACTACGAGCCGTACTGGGCTGAGCTGGAGCGCCTGGGTGTGACCGCCACCTTTCACCCTACCCCGTATCCCAACCAGGAGCATGTCTCCAACCGCTTTCTGGGCCACGCCAACAAGACGCTGATGGCCCGCGCCTTCAGCAACCCCGTGGAGCTGATGATGGCCGCCGCCGAGATGTGTTCCGGCGGTGTGCTGATGCGCCACCCCGCATTGCGCGTGGCGTTCCTGGAAGGCAATTGCACCTGGCTGCCCTGGCTGCTGTACAAGCTGGACGAGCTGGCGGAGAAGTTTGGGGAGGACGTGGAGATACGCCTTGACCAGCGCCCCAGCGACTACTTTCTGCGCCAGTGCTTCCTCTCCGTGGATGTGGATGAGGAAGGCGTAGGAGACGTGATCCGGCGCGTGGGGGACGGATGCCTGGTGTTCTCCACGGACTACCCCCACACGGACGGCGCCTACCCCTACGCCACCGAGAAAATGTTCAAGACGCTGGAAGGACTGCCTGCATCGAGCAAGCGCAACGTCTTATGGGACAACTGCGCCCGCCTGTACGGGCTGGCCTAGGGGAGATACGCCGGCGCAGGAACACGCGGGTGGTCAGCCGCGGCTACTCCTTGCGCAGTTGCGCCATCAGCGCGCCGGTGTCATCCAGGGTTTCCAGGCGGCTGACCAGGCCCGCCACCACTTCCGACCGCTTCTTGCCCAGGACGCCGGGCGCCCACTGCTCAAACTTCGCCCGCATCTCCTGCCAGGACATGGGGTTCTCCGGCTCCCCCTTCGGCAGGGGCACGTCCCGCACCATCTCGCGGCCATCGCGGGTGGTCAGCGTGATGCGCGACCCCATGCCACGCTGGGAGGCGTCAAGCACGGCGGTCACCTTGGCCGTGAGTTTCTCTACATCCGGCGAGCCAAGCAAACGATAGCTGTCCCAGGTGTACGGCTCCAGCACGGCGCAGGCGGCGGCGAAGTGTATGCTGAACTGTCCCTCGACGATATTCGTGGGACGCCGCTTGGCTTCCACCGGCTGTCCCACCAGCTTGAACCCGGTCTCCCCCATTGCGATCTTGATAGCGGCGACATCCTCGGCGCGCAGCTTGTTCTGGCTCACCATGTCCCGGACGGCATCAATCGTGGCGTGGTTGTAGCGGCAGCAAGGATAGGGCTTGACCGCCGTCTCCATCACCTCAAACTCCCGTCCCAGGCCGTGCAACGCCAGCGATGGGTCCCGTTTGTCATCAGCATAGATCGTGAAATAGCCGAATCGCCCTTCAATAGGCTCCTTGGAGCCCTTGTAGCCGTGCCGGGCCATGACCAGGCTGAGGATAGCGTTGTGCGCCGCCAGGCCCACGTGCAGGCGCTTGTTCCATGAGCCGTCCACCAAGAACTGCTGGGAGCCGGCGATCTGGCTGATGTTCAGCCCCATGGCGCTCTCTGTCTGCTGTTGGCTGAGGCCCAAGAGACGAGCGCCGGCGGCGGTGCAGGCAAAGATGCCGGTGGTGGCGCTGGGATGGAAGCCGCGGTGGTGCATGGAAGGCCCGTGTGCTTTGCCGATCTTGTTTCCGATATCGTAGCCTGCCACCGCCGCGGCGAGGAATTCCTTGCCGCTGGACTTGCGATCCTCTCCCAAGGCCAGCAGGGTGGCGAAGAGCGGGGCGCCGGGGTGCATGATGGAGACGCGATGGGTGTCATCGTAGTCCATGCTGTGCGCCAGCGTGGTGTTGAGCAGGGCAGCGTAGTGCGGCGGCATGCGGCCGGCCTCGCCGATGACGCTGGCCGTACCCCCGGCGTTCTGCGCCAGGTCTTTCACGCCCGCGATGATCGGCGCGGTGGACTCCGCCACCTGGCGGCCGCCCAGGGCCACCGCGAGGAAGTCCAGCAAGAGGTCCTTGGTGCGCTGGACAACGGGCTGCGGAATATCTTCATAGCGTAGCGTCAGCGCGTAGGATGCGAGCGATGAGGTGACTGCTGTTTGTACGGTGGCCATCGGGGACGCCTCCTGGAATCGAGTCGTCGCGCGGCGGCGCGGCGTTCGGGCGACATCATACCACGGGGCATCGCAAGGACAGGGAATGCGGAGCCGCTCACCGTACGCCTGCGCGGTCGTTTCCTTCAGGTCTGCTGTGCTATCATCTCTCTGCCTCGCGCGGCCTCTGGCGGCAGTGGATAACGGCGCCGGGCAGCAACTTCGCTATGAGGAGCGTGCCCGCGCCATGACCAGCCAGGCCATCGAGTTTGCCATCAACGGTTCACAGGACACCATCCAGGACACCCTTGACCTCTGGAAGCTGTGCGACCGCGGCGGCGTGCACACCTTCGGCATCCCCGACTCTGCTATTCGCAGCACGGAGCTGTATTCCTCCACCACGCTATGCGCGGTGAACACTTCCAAGGTGCGCATCATGCCGTGCGTCACCAATCCGCTGACCAGGCATCCATCGGTCACCGCGTGCGGCATTGCCACCCTGGACGCGCTGGCGCCGGGACGGGCGGCATTGGGCATCGCCACCGGCGATAGCTCAATCTGGGGCGTGGGGATGAAGCCGGCGCGGGTCGAGCAGTTGCGGGAGTACATCGTGGCGGTGCAGGGGCTGCTGGAAGGGAAGGAGGTCACCTACCAGGGCAAGACCTTCCGCCAGCATTGGGACCGCTGGCGGCCCTCCCGCCGCGTGCCGGTGTATGTGGCCTGCTCGGGGCCGAAGATTCTCAAGATGGCGGCGCAGGTGGCCGACGGGGTGATCGTCACCATGGGCTTTTCCGACGAGGACGTGGCCTATGTGCGCAGCGTCATCGCCGAGGGCTGCGCAGAGGTCGGGAGGGACCCCAAGGAGTTGGATATTTGGTGGAATGCCTACGTGGTGTTCGCTCCGTCTATAGAGGAGGCCAAGAGCAAGAGCCTGGGGTGGAGCATGAGCTGGCTGGCGATGACGACGATGGAGGGCAAGCGAATACCCGAAGAGTATCGGGAGAAGCTGGAGCGCCTCACGCTGGACAAGCATGACATCAGCGCGGTGTATGCCAACCCTGACCGCCACGCCGTGCTGGTGGAGCGCTCGCGGGAGCTGGGGATACACGACTGGCTCCTCAGCCGCTCGCCGCAGATCTTCGGCAGGCCGGAGGACATCGCCAGGCGCATGCGGGAGCTAGCGGCCAAGGGCATGCCGCACTGGATGTTTTACATCACTGGCGCCAAGGAAGCCAGGACCACCCTCGTGCAGAACCTCACGCAGGGCGTGATCCCGCGTCTCCGCTGATGGGCGCGGGCGGTTCAGGCGTTGCCGAGAAAGTCCAGCGCCAGGCGGTTGAAGGCGTCCGCATGCTCAAACTGGGGCCAGTGGCTGCACTGGCTGAAGACGTGCATGCGGCAATCGCTCAGCGCGGCGAACATGCGGATGCCCACATCCAGCGGCACAGCGCGGTCTTCCCTCCCCCAGATGAGGAGCGTCCGCGCCCGCACCCGATGCAGCTCCGCCATGAGGTCGCGATCTTCCGTGCTGGACTGCCGCGCTGCTTCACGGTGCGCCTGGTGCAGCCCGTCCTTCGTGCGCTCGGCAAGGAACGCGTCAGTGAGGAACGTGGAGTCGTACACTACAAGCTCCATCAGGCGGCGCATCCCTTCCGGCGTGGGGTTAGCCGCAACCTGGCGGATGACCTTGGTGTGCTCGTATGGATACGCCGAGAAGATGCTTCGCCCGCCCCCGCCGGGACTGACAAGGATCATCTTGCCGACGCGATCGGGGTAGTCCAGCGCAACGTTGATGCTGGTGGCGCCTCCCATAGAGTTACCCAGAAAGTGGGCCTTGGGGATTCCCAGGGCATCCATCACGTCCCGCACCACGCGTGCCTGAAACTGAGATCGGGGCTCGCGAATGATGACCGACCCTGACTTGCCGAAGTTGGGCTGATCCAGCACATACAGGCGGTAGTGCTGCGCCAGCGCGTCAATATTGCGGTGGAAATTGGCCCAGCCGCTGGCGCCCGGCCCGCCTCCGTGCAGCACAATCACCGGCTCTCCTTGCCCTGCCTCGTGATAGTGCATTTCCAACTCAGGCGTCTTCACATGCTTGCTTGTTGCCGATGGCGTGTATTTGTTCATAGGCGTCCTCCTGTGCATAATGGCTGCCGCATAATGGCTGCCGCCGGCGTATGGTAGCCCGCAGCCGTGACGGTGGCAACCCCGGCGCCTTCCCCAAGTTGACAGTCCCCCGTGGCGCTCCCTACACTACGCCCTGCCATCATCATCAAAGAGGACAGTGCATGCACATCATTCGCTACCGGCTGGAGCGCAGAACTGGGTACGGCATCGTGGAACGCAACCGCGTCTTTGCCCTGGAGGGGCGCCTATTTGGAGCGTTCCGCAAAGGCCCCCTGGTGGCGAACCTCTCGGAAGTGCGCCTGCTTGCTCCGGTGAAGCCGGCGAAGATACTTGCGATAGGAAAGAACTACGCCGCTCACGCCAAGGAGCTTTCCTCTGATGTCCCCTCGGAGCCGCTCATCTTCATCAAGGCGAATTCATCGCTCAACGGGCCGGGCGACCCCATCGTGGCCCCGGCGTGGGCCGGCCGCGTGGACCATGAAGGAGAGCTGGTGGCGGTCATCGGCAAAAAGGCCAGCCGCGTCTCTGAAGATGATGCGCTGGACTATGTGTTCGGCTACACCTGCGGCAACGACGTCACCGCCCGCGAGTTACAGACCAAGGACGGCCAATGGGCGCGGGCGAAATCGTTCGACACTTTTGCCTGTATCGGCCCGTGGGTCGTCACCGGCGGCAAGCCGGAGGGACGCAAGATCGAATGCCGCGTCAACGAAACGGTGCGGCAGAGCAGCAATACCGATATGCTGATCTTCGGTCTGCCGCGCCTCATCAGCCATATTTCCCGCGCGATTACCCTCTACCCCGGCGACATCATCTACACCGGCACGCCGGAGGGGATCGGCCCCATCAAGCCAGGCAATGTGGTGGACGTGGAGATTCAGGGCATAGGCCTGCTGCGGAACCCTGTTATAGCGGACTAGGGGCCGGGTTCACGCCTGGCGCGCACCGGCAAGCAGCGCGGCCAGCGGCCTGACGTCCCGCACTTCTTCCAGGCGCGCTACGCTGGCGACGATCTCTTCTATCTGCGCGCGGGTAGCCGCGCCGCCGGCGTACCTGCGGAACTTATCCGAGATGTCGGCGAAGGTGCACGGATCCGATGGGGCGCCCTTCCAATCGGTCACCACCAGGGTGTGCGTGTGGCCCGCTCGCGTGAGCGTGATCTCCGCCGCGGGCATCCCCGGGTTCCGCACGAACCGCGTGCCATCGGCTTCCAGCTCCACCGTCCGCGCCAGCTCGCGCACCACGGGGTCGGCCAGCACGCCAGGGTCGAAGACTGCGGGGTCGTCCATGCCGCGGGCAAGAGCCACCGCGAGAGAAAAGGGCAGGCTGTATTGTCCGCCCAGCACCGTGGCCGGGGCGCGGTCCGCATGGCGGCGCTCCATCATCCACGGGCCGCCCGCCACCTTCACGCGCTCCACGCCCTTGGCGTCAACGCCATGCTCACGCCGCAGCCGCATGATCCCTTCGATCACTGCGTGGAAGGAGATGTGGCAAGGGTAGGCCTTCACCGTAGTGTCTCGGAACACCCAGGTTGTGCCGAGGCCTTCTGTGAGCAGCTCCGGTCGTGGCGACGGCGAGTACACGCGCAGGAACCCGTGTTCGCCCTCCAGCACCGCCGTGGGGCCGGTGAAGCCGCGTGCCGCGAGCAGTGCGCTTTCCAGCCCCATCTGCGAGCCGCGGCCCACGTGCAGGCGCTTGGTCATGGCGCCTTCCCTGGCGAACTCTAGGAGTCCCGCGCCGTGCGAGCCGGCGATGCCCAGGGCATGATTGACCTCCGTCGCGGGCAGCCCCAGGAGTTTGCTCACTCCTGCCGCTGCGCCGAAGGCGGCGTTGGTGCCCGGGCCGTGAAACCCTCGGATGTCCTCCACGGCCCGCGTCGCCGCCCTTCCCACCCGGCAGAGCACCTCATAGCCCAGCGCCATCGCCAGCAGCAGGGATGCGCCGCTAGCCCCGTCACGCTCGGCGATTGCCAGCACTGCCGGGAAGACAGCGGCGCTGGGGTGGGCCGACCCTTCCACATAGGCGTGGTCAACTTCAAAGGCGCTGATAGCCGTGCCGTTGACCAGGGCGGCGTAGGATGGCGGAAGCCGCCAGGGCTGGCCGAAGACGGTGCATGCGCCATCCTGGGCCTGATCGCGGGCCATCTGACCCACCATCGCCGTCCACGGCTGGCTCGCCCCAGCGAACCCGGCGGCAAGGTTGTCCAGGAGCAGCACCCGCGCCGTATCAACAACCGGCGGCGGCAAGTCCTGGAAATTGGTTGCGGCTACAAACTCAGATAGCTGCTGGCTCTGGGGCATGGCGGTGCATCCTCTGCGGCGTGCGGGGACCGGCGCGGCCTAGCGCTTGCGTTCCGCGGCCGCCTTCTCGCCGGCGATGCGGCCAAACACCGCGCCCCGCATGAGGCCGGAGCCGCCAGGATAGTTTTCCACGAAGAAGCCGCCGGTGATCTCCCCTGTGGCATACAGCCCGGGAATGGGAACGTCTTCAGTGTCAATCACGCGGGCCAGATGATCCACCTGCACGCCGCCGAAGGTGAAGGTGATGCCTCCCGTGACGGGGTATACGGTGAACGGCGGCGAGTCCAGCGGCTGCGCCCAGTTAGACTTCGGCGGGGTGATGCCCGCTGTCCGCTTGCCGTCTTTGACTGCAGGATCAAAGGCGCCAGGCTGCACCGCCGCGTTGAACTCCCGCACCGTCTGCACCAGGGCGTCTTTGGGGAGCTTAAGCTGTTCCGCCAGCCCTTCGATGGTGTCCGCCACCACGGGTGTTCCTGTGTTGTAGCGCTTCTCCAGCAGGGGCACCGTTTTCGCGTCAAAAATCTGGTAGGCCACAGTGCCCGGCTGGGTGAGTATCGCCCTGCCGAACTTGGCGTAGGTGTAGCCGCCCACGTCCTCGCCTTCGTCCACAAACCGCTTGGCCAAGGCGTTCACCATGATGCCGAAGGGGTAGGACAGCCGGTTGGTGCGGTCCGTCAGGCGCAGGTCGCCCACGTCCGGGGCGCCGGCATCTATTGGGGTGGAATGGCAGCCCTGCCAGTGCCCGAACGGCTTGGCGCCGATATCGAGCGCCATGCGCAGCGTTTCGCCGGTGTTGAATTTTGTGCCGCGGACCTTGACCCGGTCCCAGCCGGGGCCAAGGTACCGCGCCCGCATCTCCGTATTCGACTCAAACCCGCCGGAGGCAAGGACCACCGCCGCCGCGGGGATGTCCTCCGCGCCGGAGGCGGTGCGGACACGGACGCCGGTCACGCGGCCATCGCCCGCCTGCAGGAAGCCGATCATTTTTGTCCCGTACACTACGGTGATGCCGTGCTCTCCCGCCAGGGAGAAGAGCTTGGCCATCAGGCCCACGCCCTTGCCCTTCGCCTCAAGGATCGCGCCGGGGCTGAAGCGGATTTTGCCCTGCTGCTCCACGCTCCACAGCACCGACCATTGCCAGTCCATTCCCAACTCCGTCATCCACAGCACCGTGGACAGCGATTGTTCGATGACGATGTTGGTGAGGCCCTTGTCCGCCTTCCCTTGCGTCACGCGCATGATGTCATCACGGAACCGATCGCCGTCGTAGGGTGGCGCCTCGATGCGTCCCCACTCCGCCGTCGTGAGGTCCTGGCGCACGCGCCGCAGGTCCTCCACCCCGTCATAGGCGAAGCGGAAAAGGCCGCCGCTGAAGCGGGAGTTGCCGCCTCGCTCCGCTTCCGGCGCTTTTTCCAGCACCAGCACCTTCGCCCCATGCTGCGTGGCAGAGAGCGCGGCTGTCAGGGCGGCGTTGCCCGCGCCAACGACAATGACGTCATACCGGCCCGAATTGATGGCTGTTTTGCTCATGGACGGATGCTCCAGCCTACTAGATTGAGCACATAGAGTAACGCCTGGAGCAGGGCCAGGCAACCGCCCGACAGGGGCGCAGTGTGATATCCTGTGCTTCGATTTTCACCGATCGCAGGAGGGAGCGCGCACATCATGGAACGGAAAACGATCAACCCCAAGCAGGTTTGCCCCCCGGTGGGCCTGTACTCCCAGGCATCCCGCGTCAAGGCCGGCGAGCTGCTGTTCGTCGCGGGACAACTGGGGCTGGACGCCAGGGGCACGCTCCTGGGAAAGGGCGACGCAGCGGCGCAGATCCGCCAGGCGTTTGAGAACATCGGACAGATTCTCGGTAGCCAGGGAGCCACTTGCAGCAACGTGGTAGAGTTCACCACCTACCTTACGTCCGCCGACAATATTCCCGTCTTCATGGCCACCCGCAAAGAGCTGTTCGCCACGCTGTACCCCAAGGGAGATTATCCTCCCAACACCTTGCTCGTCATCTCCCGGCTGGTGCATCCCGACGCCCTCGTGGAGATCAGTGCCATCGCTGCGCTGTAGCGGGCGGCGCGGTGGTTGCACACCTTAATGCGCGCAGAGGGACCTTGCCAGCGCGATCGCGTTCCGTAACACGCCGTAATTAACAAGATCGGACGGGATGCGCTTGACAAACACAAGGGTCTACTTTAGGGTGTTCGCACCGGAATGCTGGGGCACGTGAATAGTGACGCTTGCATTTGGTGACAAAGTTGGGGCCATACACAGGGACGACCACAACTCATTAGCGAGCGCACGGCTGAGGAAGGCCTTGGAGGCATGATGGGCGAGTTACTGCTGGCGGGGACCACGCATTACCCGTTGATGCTCTACTCCGACGAGTTCATGACCTCCCAGATGGAGCGCCACTGGAAAAACCCCAAGCTGCCGGAGTACTGGAAGGACCAGAAAAACTGGCCCGCGCCAATGCAGGAAGAGTACGGGCTGAACGGGAGCAACGGACTCGCATCGGCTAGGGCGCATCGCGCGCGGCTGGTGAGCGCCTTCAGGAAGGTCCGCGAGGAAATTGACGCGTTCAAGCCGGATTTCGTGCTCATCTGGGGTGACGACCAGTACGAGAACTTTCACGAAGACTTGGTGCCTCCCTTCAGCGTCTACATCTGCGACAAGTACGAGACGCAGCCCTACCACAAGCGGCGCATGATGCCCGATGGCCGGGAGGCCTTCAACGTCTGGGGCGAAGACATTGATCACCGCTTCACCCACAAGGGGCACCCTGAAGGGGCCAAGTTCCTTGCCACCCGCCTCCTGGAAATGGGCCACGCCATGCCCTACGCCTACAAGACCCTGCATTTTCAGGGCCTGCCCCACGCCTTCCTCAACACCCTGCTGTTCCTTGACTACGACCGCAAGGGGTTCGACTACCCTGTCATCCCGTTCCACGTCAACTGCTACGGCTCCAGCTTCGTCAAGAATCGGGGCGGAAGCCCGCTCCAAGCCGTGGAGGGAGCCGAGCCGGACCCCCCGGCGCCATCCGCCAAGCTATGCTTTGACGTAGGCGCGGCCACGGCTCGCGCGCTGAAGGACAGCAAGTACCGCGCGGTGATCATGGGGTCATCCAGTTGGTCGCACGCCTTCCTGGTAGGCAAGCACCACATGCTCTGGCCGGATATTGATGCTGACCGCGCCCGCTATGAAGAGCTGGCGGCGGGCAAGACGCATCTGTGGAAAGACCTCACGATGAAGCAGATCGAAGACGCAGGGCAGCAAGAGCTGCTGAACTGGATCTGCTTGGGCGGGGCGCTCAGCGAGTTGGGCTGCAAGCCCAGGATTATTGACTTTGTCCAGACGTATATTTTCAATTCCTCGAAGTGTTTTGCGGTGGCGAAGTCGGCATAACATTCCTGAGGCGAGACTTGGTTAGAGGCAGTGGAGTTCGGGCATAAGGAGGGCGCAGGATATGGTGCACACCGTTGAGAAGCCAGAGCAAAGAACCACGGTCAGAGAGCGCGAGCTACGAGAGACCAAGGACGAGGCATTTGGCGCTTCTCATATTGGGCCGTTTGACTATTGCCCGCGCCTGGGTTTCCGCGAGTATTGGTACCCCGGCATCTGGGCGAAGAACGTGGGCAAGAAGAAGCCTGTCAAGGTGAAGATGATGGGCGAGGACTTGGTGTTCTTTCGCGGCAAAGCCGGACAGGTCGTGGCGCTGACGGACTGGTGTCCGCATCGCGGCGCGCGCCTCTCCAAGGGCGTGTCCGATTTCACTGGGACAATCACCTGCCCCTACCACGGCTACGTCTTTGATGACGCGGGCCAATGCGTCGCCGGGCTGATTGAAGCGGTGAAGTCGCCGCTGGCGCCGAAGTTGCGCTCCAAGAAGTACCCCACGGCGGAGCATCGCGGCATCGTGTTCGTGTGGATGGGTGAGACCGAGCCTGTGCCGTTGGAGGAAGACCTGCCGTGGGAGTTCAAGGATCCGGGGATGCGTGTCACCAATTACTCTCGCGTCAAGGTCTGGGGCACCAACTGGACGGAGCCGATATGGCAGGGCATCGACTACCACGAGTTTTACCTGCACCGCACCTTGAAAATATGGAACCTGCTCCACTACAGGCTTCCGTTCTTCCGCCGCAAGGCCGTGGTCACCAACGGCGTCCGCATCGTGGAAGAGGGCGATAATTTCCTCACCACCCGCCAGGAAAGCATTGAGTACGGCCAGAAAGAGTACCCTGGACTGGGCAAATGGCCGCGCCGTGTCTGGTGGCGAGTCCTGGGCAAGTCCCCCCCCGCCGAGGGGCGCTTCGGCTGGCACCACAATGTCCAGCTGCCCACCATTGTCCGTGTACCCCTGGGTGGGGCCAGCCACATGCGCTGGGGCGTGCCGGTGGCTGACTGGGAGACGCGGATGTGGACGTTCACCATCACGGAGCACCCCAAGACGGTCTTTGGCCGGGTGTGGCAGGACGCGTGGTACTGGCTCTACCGCCGGCACTACGGAGTCATCGCCATCAACGAGAATGAGGACTTCCCCATCTTTTCCGCGGGGGAAATCAACCCGGAGATCCCGCAAAAGCTAGGCATTCTCGATCTCGGCGTCATATACTTCCGCCGCCATCTCGCGCGTCGCGCCAGGGACTTCAAGCGGCTGGGCGGCGCTCACGGCTGCGTCAAGCAGCCCCCCGATCCGCAGAAGGTAGCGGAATGGCGCGCCAAGGCCAAGGAAGCGCGCTAGCCACCAGTTTCAGTCCCCCTCAACACACCAGCGCTGGTCACCGGAGCTCCCATGGAGAAGCAAGGCTCGCCTGTTATCTCGTGCGAAGACGTCCACAAGTTCTATCTTGCGGGCGACCGCTCGGTCTACGCCCTCAAGTCCATCAACCTGGAGGTCCGTGAGCGGGAGTTCGTGAGCATTGTGGGCAAGAGCGGGTGTGGCAAGTCCACCTTGCTGGCCTGTATCGCCGGGCTGCTGCCGGTGAGTCATGGGGAGATTCGCGTCGCCGGGGACAAGGTGACCAAGCCGGGCCGGAGAGACTTCGGCCTGGTGTTCCAGACCAGCGCGCTTTTGCGCTGGAGAACCACCCTGGACAACGTACTGCTTCCGGTGGAAATGTTCGGCATGTCCAAGAAAGAGTATGAGCCCCGTGCGCGTGACTTGCTCAAGCTGGTGGAGCTGGAGGGGTTTGAGAACCGCTACCCCAATCAACTGTCCGGCGGCATGCAGCAGCGCGCCGCCATCGCCCGCGCGCTGATCCATGACCCGAAAGTCCTCCTGATGGATGAGCCGTTTGGCGCCCTGGACGCCCAGACCCGCGAGTCCATGAACCTGGAACTGATGAAGATCTGGGAGATCACCCCCAAAACCGTCCTGTTTGTTACCCATGACCTGCAGGAGGCAGCCTTCCTCTCCCACCGCGTGGTGGTGATGAGCGCCCGCCCCGGGACCATCCAGGAGATCGTGGAAATACCTATCCCGCATCCGCGCACGCGCGAAGTGTTGTACTCCGATGCGTTCCTGCAGACCACGCGACGGCTCCGAGAACTTTTGAGCGCGCAAGCGGACGCCAAGAAGGAATGACCACGCAGCGGCTTGCACCGGCGCAGCTCGGCGGCAATGATGCCGACCTGTTCGCACGTTTCTATGCCCAGGAAATGGAGCAGGAGCGGGTGAAGCGGGTGCGCCGGCGGGTGATCTACGCCGTGGGCCGCGCCCTGATACTCGGCGCGTTCATATTCGCCTGGTGGTTCACCGCCAAGTTCTATCCGCCGCTCCTGGTGGCCAGCCCGGCGGAGGCGTGGGACGGCTTTATGGACGGTCGCAGCGAGATATGGAAGCATGCGCCCACCACGGTCGTGGAGATTGCGCTGGGATTCGCCGTGGGCAGCGTGCTGGGCATTGGGCTGGGCGCGCTCATTGCCCAGTCTAGGCTCGCCGAGGTGGTGCTCCGGCCATACATCATCGTCTCACAAGCCGTGCCCAAGATTGCGCTTGCCCCCATTCTCATCATCTTTCTCGGCTTCGGCGTCGGGCCCAAGGTGGCCATTGCCGCATTGATCTGTTTCTTCCCGCTTCTGGAGAACACCATCACCGGGCTGCGGCGGGTGGACCCGGACAGCTACAAGCTGTTCCAATCGCTGGGCGCCAGCAAGATGCAGGTATTCCTCAAGCTGCGCCTGTACAGCGCCTTGCCGCTGATCTTCGGGGGGCTGCGCATCGCCGCGGTGCTGGCCACCCTAGGCGCCATCGTCGCGGAGTTTGTCGCGGGCAATGCCGGGCTCGGCGCCCTTCTCGTCATCTCCCTGGGCACGTTCCAAACCAAATTGATGTATGCGGTGATGGTGGTGCTCACACTGATGGCATATACCGTGTACATCATCACGCAGTGGGTGGAGCATAAGGCCCTGGAACGCACCAACATGCTGGTCACACATGAGTAATCTGATGCAACGCACCCTGGGAATGGGCATGGACAGCAGCTTCTAACATGGCGACCTCTGTAAACATGGCCCGGGGAGGGTTGATTACCCACGAGCATCTCCATGCCGCGGAGGCTAGGACGCTTGCCGCGCGCCTGATGCGGGAGCGTATCGTCCATAATCTTGCCCGCATACTCGTCCTCGTCTTGGTTGTCGGGGGATGGCAAGCCCTTGCCCAGCGCTATGCTGTAACCCTTCTCCCCAGTCCTGCGGAAACCTGGGAGGGGTTCACCCGCGGACGGTCTCTCATCTTCAGCTCCTCCATAGATACCGCCACGGAGATTGCCCTGGGATTCGCCATTGGCGCCGCCGTCGGCGTCGCTTTGGGCGCGCTCATTGGCCAGTTCAAGATGTTCGAAGGGATCGTCCACCCCTACCTGGTGATGTACCAATCCATCCCCAAGGCGGGCCTGGCCCCAATGATCATTCTCGTCATCGGCTTTGGCCTTATGCCCAAGGTCACGCTGGCCGCCATGGCATCCTTCTTCCCCGTGCTGGAGAACACCATCATTGGCATACAACGGGCTGATGCGGACAGCGTCAAGCTCTTCCGCGGGCTGGGCGCTAACCAGTGGCAGACATTTTTGAAGCTGCGCCTGATCAGCGCCCTGCCCGGCATTCTCACCGGAATCCGCATTGGCGTGGTCATCGCCACCGTATCCGTGGTGGTGGCGGAGTTCGTAGCGGGGCGCATAGGGCTTGGCGCGCTGATGATCTCGGCCAATGCCCAGGCGGACACCGCACTGGTCTTTGCCGCTCTCTTCGCCTTGACAGTGGTGGGCCTCATGTTCTATTTTTCCGCTGCGCTGGCGGAGAGGGCGATACTCAACTGGCTCAACCTTACGGCGCCGGGGGATTGACCTCCGGCATGTGTGGGGGTGTAATCGTCAATTTCTTTTCGTGATCGGTGCCCAAGGGCGTATGTGGAATCGACAAGTCGTAGCACAGAGAGGCAGTTCAGAAAAGGAGGGGGATATGCATCGTAGCAGAGGAAGGGTCCTGTCTATATGGGTGGCGGTGGTAGCCACCCTGGCGTTGGTGGTGAGCGCCTGCGGCGGCGACGACGAGAAGCCGGCCGCCCCGGCAGCCCCGGCCGCCCCGGCAGCCGCGGCTCCGGCCACGGTCGCGCCACGTCCTAGCGCTTCCGTGACCAAGGTGCGTGTGGCGCTGCCCACGCCCCCCAGCGCGGGGAACATGTGGTTCAACCTGGCCCAGGCACTGGGCTGGGACAAAGAGTTCGGCATTGAGCTCGACCTCCAGCGCGCCACCGGCGGCGGCGCCGCCACGGCCCTGGTCGTCGGCGGCGGCGCGGAAATCGCCGGCGGCGTCCCTGACTCGCTCTTGAACGCCGTTGCCCAAGGCGAAGACCTAGTCTCCATCTGGAAGCTGCATCCCTCCACCAGCAAGGCCGCCGTCTTCGGCGTCCTCGCCCGCAAGGACGCAGGCATCGCCACGTGGAAGGACCTCAAGGGCAAGACCGTCGGCATCCTTGGCCCGGCCAGCGCCACCAAGTTCTCCACAGACCTCATGCTCTTTGACGCCGGCCTCAAGCCGGACGACGTGACCTACGTCTCGCTCGGCGGCACCGGCGCCTACCTGGAAGCGTTGAAGGCCAAGCGCGTAGACGCCGTGGGCTCCTGGCATGATCCCAACGAGACCATTTTCAAGCTCGACCCCAGCTGGAGCAGCATGGTCTGGCTCCCCGCCACTAAGTATGAAGGCGACATCTACCTCGCCAAGCGCTCCTGGGTGGAGAAGAACGAAGAGCTGGCCATCAGGTTCAACATGATGCTGGCCAAGACCATGGCCTTCTTCCTCAACTACCCCGAGCTGGCCCTGGACATCGGCCGCGCCGCCGTCCCGGAGCTCGCCGCGGGAGACCGCGCCGCCCAGCTCAACACCATGGTGGTCAACACCCCCACGCGCAGCCTGACGGGCCAGCAGTTCTCTGCCGACCTCAAGGCCTACGTCCCCCTTTCCATTCAGGCCGGCCTGGTGAAGGGCCTGGATCCCGCCAAGGTGGACGTGGACAAAGTGTTCACCAACAAGTACTCCGCGGAGGCCATCAAGCGGCTGTATCCCAAGGTCAGCTAGCACCGTAGCCACTAAGCAGAAGGCAGGCCGCATGTCTCCCGAAGAGGAGACATGCGGCCTGCCTAGCGAATAGAAGGGAAGGCGCAATGTTCAAGAAGGTCGGCGACCTGAACGTCCACTATGAGGTAAGCGGCCAGGGGCCACCCCTGGTGCTGGTGCATGGTGGCGGGTCGCGAGCATCTGCTTTCGAGGAGATGGTGCCGACCCTCGCCAAGTCCTTCACGGTGTACATCTATGACCAGCGCGGCTTCGGAGAGACGCAGCGGCCTCCCGAGCTCAAGCTCACACACCCGCTCTGGCGGGAAGACCTCCAACGAATCGTGGACAGCCTCGGCCTGAAGCAATTCGCCTTGGGCGGCTGGTCCCTGGGCGGCGGCGTCTGCCTGGACTACACCGTCCACAACCCCCAGCGCGTGACGCAGCTTATTCTTATCGGCACCGGAAGCCCGCGGCTGGAGCGCTCGGACCGCTCCGGGTTCGACCGGCGGCGCCAGCTCATCGAGGCGGGCGCGAAACCGGAACAGATCGTAGCGGAGACGTTCGAGTTCACCAAGAAGGCCTTCAGCCCCTACAGCATCGAGCATAATCCCAAGGCCGTGGAATCCATCCGCCAGGAGCACCTGCGGAACAACCCCCAGTCCTACCTGGAGATGCTCAAGGCCAACGAGAATCGCCCCAAGATTGGCGACCGGCTCAAGGAGATCGCCTGCCCCACGCTTGTCCTGTGCGGCGAGCATGATGGCCGCACTCCGTTGCCCATGTCGGAAGACTTGAACAAAGCCATCCCTTCGTCATACCTCAAGATCGTTCCCAACTGCGGACACTTCTACGGCTTTGAGCAGCCGGAGTTCACCAGCCATGCCATGGTGGAGTTCCTGAAGGCGTTCGGCGCTGTAAAAGAACGAGCAGGGGCCCGCTGATTATGGAGATTGGCCCGGGCGCGGCGTGCGCCATGCGCCGCAAGCGGCGCGGCCTAGGTGTCCAGGGTGTTGGGGGCAAACAACTCCTCGGCTGTCACCGCGCGCGGCGCCAGTCCCTGCTCGACAAGGTACTGTGCCAGCGCGTCCAGCACCATGCGGTTGGCCTTGACCCCATAGGGCCAGAAGTCCGCCCCCATGAGCCCGCGCATCTCTTCCGTATGGGAGACCACCCAGGGAAGTGTGATCTTCAGCGCATCCGTCTCGTACAGCTCGCGGTACGCGGCATCGCGCGCCTTGACCCACGCCACATAGAGACTGTGCGCCGCCCAGGGATTCTGCTCGTACACCTCTTTCTTGAGAACGAAGGTGTGCATGATAGGGAATATCTTCGTGCGGCGGTAATAGTCCCGCTCAACCTCCGCATACTTAGGGAACAGCCGCACCACGCGGGGCGACCCGGCCAGGAACGGCGATGGGAAGTTGGGCGTGATCAGCGCATCAAGTTCGCCCGCCTCCAGCATGGCGGAAAGTGTATTTCCTTCAGATATCTTTTCCAGGCGGATACGCGCCGGGAGCCGCAAGGGGATACGCTCCTTGGCCCCGGGCGATTCCTGCCCGCCCCACAGCCACTGCACCGACTCCGGCGCCACACCGTATTCACGGTGCAGCATCCCCCGGGCAAACACCGCCGCCGTCATCTGGTATTGTGGCGATCCAACCCGTTTGCCTGCCAAGTCCTGCGGCTGGCGGATGCCGGACCCAGCGTTGATGTAGATGCAGGAGTGGCGGAAAAAGCGGGAGGGAAACACCGGGATGGCGATGAACGGGCACTCTCCCCGCGCCGTCATCGTGGCGTAATCCGCCAGGGACATCTCCGAGGCATCGAACTCGCGGTACTGCCACATACGCGCAAAGGTCTCCCCTGGCGGCAGGACAATGGGCCGGAGATCAATCCCTTCCGGCCTGATGCTGCCATCAAGCAACGGGCGGCTGCGATCGTAGTCCCAGCAGGCCATACTCAGGCGAAGACGGCTCATCGGGCGGCTCCTCATACTACGCGTTCATTCGGCGCTGCGCCTATTCTCCCAGAATGGCGTGGCGCCGCGCAACGAGCGCACCCTATCAACCTATGTGCGAGAGGGCGGTAACGCATGCAGTTCGGCGTCTCCATCTCCTCCATGGTGCAGGTGCCCAAGGGCCAGGACATGCAGCGGCGGATCACGGATATCATCGCCTACCTCCATGAGGCGCGGCGGTTGGGATATGAATACGTCAGCCTAGGGCAGCACTATCTGGCGGAGCCGTACCAGATGTTCCAGCCGATCCCGCTCTACGCCCGTCTGGCCCCGGAGACGGGGTCCATGCGCTTGCACACCACCATCCTGCTGCCGTTACAGCACCCGGTGGAGCTGGCGGAACAGATGGCCACGCTGGATGTCATCACCGGCGGGCGCATGACCATGGGCATCGCCATCGGCTATCGCCAGGAGGAGTATGACGCCTTCGGCGTGAATCCCAAGCAGCGGGTGGGACGCACGCTGGAATGCCTGGAGGTGGTGCGGCGGCTGTGGACGGAGGAGTCAGTCACCTTTCACGGCAAACACTTCCACTTTGATAACGTCCGGCTGGTGACCAAGCCGGTGCAGAAGCCCCATCCGCCGGTCTGGGTGGCGGCCAATGCCGATGCCGCCATTGAGCGGGCTGCGCGCTTGGGACTGGCGTGGCACATCAACCCCCACGCGGATTATGCCACCGTGGCCCGCCAGGTGGTGCTGTACCGGGAGGCGGCGCGCAAGGCCGGGCGCACCGGCAATCTGGACCTGCCCATGAACCGAGAGGTGTACTGCGCCGAGACGACGGAGCAGGCCTTTGCCGAGGGCCAGCCGTATCTAGGCGCAAAGTATCTTGCCTATGCTCAATGGGGCCAGGACAAGGCCCTGCCTGGGGATGAGGACTTCCGCAAGGATTTTGGCGATCTTCAGAAGGGACGGTTCATTGTGGGAAGCCCGGACGATTGCGTCGCCCAGCTCAAACCCTTCCGTGATCTGGGCGTATCCGTGATCAACTTCCGCATGAGTTGGGCGGGCATGCCTCTGGAGCTCTCCATGAAAAGCATGCGTTTGGTGGCGGAGAAAGTCATCCCCCGCCTCCGCTGACTCGCACACAAGAAAGAGCAGGAGCAAGATGGCGCTTGACCTCATGCTGCGCGGCGGCCTGATCGCTGACGGCAGCGGCGGCGAGCCGTATCGTGGAGACGTCGGCATCGCCGGCGGGAAGATCGTCGCCGCAGGCAGCGTCAGCGATTCCGCGCGAAAGACGCTGGATGTCGCCGGCCTGGTGGTGGCGCCTGGCTTCTGGGATGTCCATACGCACTATGATGCGCAGCTGTTGTGGGACCCCTTGGCATCATCGTCGTCCTGGCACGGCGTCACCACGGTCATCACCGGCAACTGCGGCTTCACCCTCGCCCCGTGCCGCCCCCAAGACCAGGACTGGACGATCCGCATGCTCGCCCGCGTGGAGGCGATGGACATCGGCTTGCTCCGGTCGCTGCTGCCCTTCCCCTGGGAGACGTTTGGCGCGTATCTCGATACCCTCGATCGCGCGCTCGGCGTCAACGTTGTGCCCCTTGTCGGCCACAGCGCCATCCGGCGCCAAGTGATGGGGGCAGAGGCTTCCCAGCGCGAAGCGACAACCGGGGAAATCTCACGCATGCGGCAACTGCTGGCGCAATCGCTTGCCGAAGGTGGCATGGGCTTCTCCACCTCTACCGTGCCCACGCATGCTGATGGCGATGGCCTGCCCGTGCCCAGCAGGTTCGCCAGCGACGAGGAGTTCGTGGAGCTGCTGCGGGCGATGCCGCACCTTGGCGCCGGCTTTGTCGAGATTGCCGCGGCAGAGATGCGACGGCTGGATGCGGCGGGCATGCAAGGTCTGGTGCGATACGCCCAGACCAGCGGCCGGCCGGTCTGCTGGAACAGGGTTGTGCAATCGCCGCGGAGCCCTGAGCAGTGGCAACAAGACTTGGCTGGGCTCGTCCAGTTCCGTCAGCAAGGACTGCGTTTCTTTGGCGTAGGCCAGAGCCAGCCGGAGGACATGGACTTTGTCTTCGCGGACACGCCGGCGTTCGACCGCTTCCCCACATGGCAGGACGTCATGTTCCAGTCGGCGGAGAAGAAGCGGATGCTGATGCGTGACCCGGCGTTACGCGCGGTGCTGCGCCAGGAAATTGATGCGGAGCGCCGGGGGGAAAGCCGCGTGGGCCGGCCGATCGAGTGGGAAATCATCACCCTGGTCAAGTCCCCCACGGGAAGGTTTGCGCCGTTCGAGTCGCTGCCGCTTGCGGAGATCGGCAGGCGGTTGGGCAAGGACCCGTTGGACGCCGCGTTTGATATGGCGTTGGAGGAGGACTTGCAGACCCATTTCCGCATCGTGGACACGCGGAATCAAGACGAAGAAGTCATGGCGCGCATCATGAACGCCCCGCACGTCGCTATTGGCCTGTCCGATGCCGGCGCCCATGTGAAAAGCATGGTCAACACCGCCTTCGCCACGCAACTCCTGGGCTACTGGTCGCGGGAGAAAGGCATGACCAGCGTGGGCGCCGCCGTACGCCATCTCTCCGCCATTCCCGCAGAGGAGATCGGCGTCACGGACAGAGGCTACATACGCCCCGGCATGGCCGCCGATATCACCGTCTTCAACCCAGACACCGTCATGCCCGGCGAGCGGGCCTTTGTGAACGACCTCCCCAACGGTTCGGCAAGGCTCGTGCAATACGCTCGTGGTATTGAGTACACCATCGTCGGCGGGCAGGTGGTCCTGGCATCAGGAAAGCCCACGGGGGTGCTGACAGGCAAGACGATTCGCAGCACCCACTACCCGCATGGCGTGCAAGGGTCACGCCCACCACCTTCCAGGAGAACAGCCACAGCATGAAGTTCGGTCTCTTTCTCAATAACCAGAGCACCCCTTCGGGTGGACTAAGCCGCCGCATCGCTGAATCGCTGGAGCAAACGCGGGCGGCGCGCGACGCAGGCTTTGATCTGGTGTGCGCGGGAGAGCACTACCTGGGATATCCCTACGAGATGCCCAGCCAGTTCCCGCTCCTTGGCCGCGTGGCTGCGGAGGCCGGAAAGATGCATGTCGCCTCCAACATCACGCTCATCGCGCTGCACAACCCCGTGGCCGTGGCTGATGCCGTGGCCACGCTGGACGCAATCTGCGAAGGCCGCTTTATCTTCGGCGCCGGCCTGGGCTACCGCGAGCACGAGTTCGCCGCCTTCGGCGTGGACCCCAAGCGTGTGGTGGCCCGGTTCCTGGAAGCCCTCCATGTTATTCAACTGCTGTGGACGCCTGGGGAAATACAGTTCAAGGGCGAGTTCTTCGAGGTGCCCAAGACTACGCCCTGCACCTTCCCCGTGCAGAAGCCGCATCCCCCGATCTGGATCGCCGCCAACAGTGACGCCGGTGTGCAGCGCGCTGCCCGCCGGGGATACGCCTGGAGCATCAATCCCCACGCCACCATGCCCATCATTGAGCGGCAGATGGCGCTCTACCGCAGCACGCGGCAGCTGGCGGGCCATGCGCCGGCCACGGATGTGCCGCTTATGCGGGAGATGTATATTGCCCCCACCAGGGAGCAGGCGCTGAAAGACAGCATGCCGTATCTTGCGAGCAAGTATAAGGTGTACGAGGCCTGGGGCCAGGACAAGGCCTTGACGAAGGATGATACCTTCAATCTGCCGCCTGAGGAGCTGCTCAAGGACCGCTTTCTCATCGGCGACCCGGACTACGTCATACAGCGGCTGGAGGAGTACGAGCGTAGGATAGGCGTCACCCATGCCATCTTTCGCATGCAATGGCCGGATATGCCCCACCGCCTGGCCATGGCGGAGATCGAGCTGATGGCCAAGCATGTCATCCCGCATTTCAAGAAACGTAAGGCAAAGGAGTAAACGCGATGCGAGCGAAGTTTATTGACGTGAAGGGTGTACGGACCCGCTATCTGTACGAAGGTTCCGGCCCGCCGCTGGTGATCATCCACGGCTCCGGTGCGTTTGCCGACAACTTCTACAAGAACATTGATCCGCTGGCGACGCAGTATACGGTGTACGCCCCGGACGTGATCGGGCACGGCTTCACCCAGCCGGTGGCGTTTGAGGGGCTGGCCTACCCCGCCATGGTGGACCATCTGTGCAACTTCGTTGACACGCTGGGCCTGCAACGCTTTCACCTGGCGGGCTGGTCCATGGGGGGGCTGCTCGCCAGCCTGATATACTTCCGCATGCCCAGCCGGGTGCAGAAGCTCATCCTCATCTCCAGCGGCTCCTGCTTCAACACGGAGGAGGAGATTTCCAAGGGCCAGGACGGCAATGCCAAGAACGTCGCGGCAACCTTCGCCAACCTCTCGGTGGAAGCCATGCGCAAGCGCCACATGGGGTCGGTGCACCCCAAAGCCAAGCCGCCTGAGGAAATCCTCATGTCGCACATGACATCCTATGCCCAGCCCGGCATGAAAGAGTTCTTTGAGCGCATGGCCACCAGCCGCGCCGACATCAATGCCCTCCGGCCGTATCGGGTGTTTGACAAGCTGGAGCAGATCAAGGTGCCTACCCTGGTGGTAGCGGGCAAGGACGATCCCCGCGCCAACTACGCCAGCGCCGTCGCAGGGGCAAAGCGAATTCCCCAGGCGCAGTTCATCGCCTATGACGAATGTGGCCACCGTCCCTTTTACGAACATCACGAGCAGTTCAACAAGGCAGTCTTGGAATTCCTCGCCGAACCGCAACGCGCCATGCCCGCAGCAGCAGATCGAAAGGAGCAGCGATCATGACAACCACAACTCGCAGCACAACCTACAAGGCCACCGGGACGCCCCGCAGGCTGGTGCACCACAACTTCTTTGTGGGGAGCATCAGCAAGACCATGGACTTCTACAACCAGGTGTTGGGAATTGAAGAGACCTTCCGCATCGCCAACCGGGGCGCAGGCTTTCTCAGCAACGGCAACACCCACCATGACCTGGGCTTCGTGGAAGTCTCCGAGGTCACGCGCCATCGCGGCGAAGAGGCCCACGCCAAGGGCATCAAGGAAGTGCCCCTGGACTACGGCACCAAACCGGGGTTGAATCACTTCGCCTACGAGATGTACAACGAGGCTGAACTGGTTACTGCCTATGACCGCATCAGCGAATTCGGCGTCAAGCCCTGGCTCCTGGAAGACCGCATAGTCACCCGGAGCGTCTACTTCTCCGACTCAGAGGGCAACGGCATCGAATACACGGTGGACATGCTCTCCAACTGGCGCGACTATCGCAAACCCGGCGCCAGCATCTCCCAGCGCGACTATGTTCCCGGAAAGGAGACGCCGAGCACCGCCAGCTTCGTCAACCTCAACCCGGAGATCCGCCGCGTGGAAAGCGGAGCCCTGCATGCCAAAAAGTCGGCCCACTGCATGCTCGTCGCGCGCGACTTCTCCAAGCTGCGCCGCTTCTATATTGATGTGGTGGGCTTACGGGAACTGTACGTCTCCCCCGGCGGCGAGTTCTCGCTGCTCCATGGGAAAGATTTCCCCGGCTACTCTATGGCGCTGGTGGCCCAGGGGTCGAACCGGCCCGCAGGCGTCGGCCAGATCTGCTTCGAACTCGCCAGTGCCGAGGATTTTGCCGGCGCGGAGAAGCGGCTGGCAGCCAAGGGCGTCAAGCTAGAGCTAAGGATCGAGCATCCCAAGAAGCAGGTGCTGCGCTTCCGCGACCCCGATGGCACGCAGGTGCAGTGCTATGTTGAGGCGCCCGATTTCCTCGACGCCGTCAAGACCATGGACCCGGCGCTGGCGCTGCAACTGGTCTAAGCCTCGTCCAATTGTTTCGGCTGCCAGCCTGCGCGGTCGGAGTCCATCCGCTCGTGCAGGCTGGCTCACGCAGCAGCCGGCCGCCCGGCTGGCTGTGTGCCGCGGCCTCTCCCGTGGCCGCTTGGAGGACGTCATGCCCGTCACGCACGGGATAAACCTCGCGTTCATCAAGGCCTCTTCCCCCGGCGCGGCCACGGCCTGGGGGGAATGGTTCGATACCGTGCACATGCCTGATCTGCTTGACTCAGGCGTGTTCTGGAACTGCTCGCGATGGGAAGTGGTGGTAGAAAACCCCGCCGCATTGCCGCGCCTCGGATTCACGCACATCAACATGGGACGATACGGCGCCCCCGACATCGAAGGGGCGCTGGCAAAGATGCGGGCAAAGTCGGCGGGCTGGCGAGATGCCGGACGAAACAACGCGAACCATGTCGTGGATGAGTTCATCCCCATGAAGCCCTGCCCCGTCTCTCCGCCGATGTTCGCCCCGTCTCCCAACACCACCGGGCTGCTGTTTGTCTTCAACCGCTGTACGGACGCCTCCAAGATGGAAGCGTGGCATCAGTGGCTAGACACGGTGCATCTCCCCGCCTGCATGGAAGCGGGGCAGTTCGCTGGTTACTCCCGTTGGACGAGGCAGTTCCCTACCCAGTACGGGCCGAACTATGCCGTCGTCTGGGAGATTCGGGAGCAGGACATCCTGGCCCCTCACCGGAGGCTCGCGCGTTACACCGCCGGAGCCACAGGGGACCACATTGCCCCCCCCTATCACGCCGGATCATTGATGTTCGTCGCCAGACCAAGAGGCAAGTGGGGCGCCGCCGGCTTGACCGCAGATGCAGCGCAGGTGTGAACCGTATGCCTGCCAAGCACAGCATTCGCTGGGGAGCTGGGCTGCCCCAGACCTTTCCCCAGGGCGCCGTGGACATGGCGCAAGTGCGGGCGTTCGCCCAGCGCGCCGAGGCCTTGCAGTTTGATAGCCTCTGGGCGGCGGACATGCACCTCCGCACGTTCCCTGTCCTGGACTCCCTGAGCCTCTTGAGCTACGTTGCAGCCCTCACGCAGCGGGTGCGATTGGGCACCTCCGTGCTCATCACTCCAGTGCACGATCCCATCCAACTCGCCCGGTCCCTCGCCAGCTTGGACCAGATGTCACACGGCAGGCTCATCGTGGGAGTCGGGTTGGGGACCGCCGCGCGGCTCTACGGTCGCTACGGGATCTCCACTACAGGTTCCGTGGCGCGGTTTCTCGAAGGGCTGGACCTCATGAAGGCGCTCTGGACTGACACAGACGTCAGCCATCGCGGCCGCTTCTGGAGTACAGACCGGCTCACTCTTCACCCGCGGCCGGTGCAGCAGCCTCATCCGCGGATCTGGTTTGGCGGGCGCCACCCCAACGTGCTGCGTCGCGCTGTGAAGCATGGCGACGGCTGGATGGGAGCCGGCATCTCGTCCACCAAAGATTTCCTCAGCCACGCTCAACTTGTGCGCCAGCTTTTGGCCGAAGCGGGGCGCGACCCGTCTTCTTTCCAGATCGCCAAGCGAATCTACGTGTGTTTGGATCGCGATGGCCGCCTCGCCACACAACGGCTGCGCCAGTGGTTTGGCGAGGTGTACGCGGGATTCACGATTGCAGAAGGTGCCGGCGTCGCCGGCACCGCCAGTGAGTGCGTGGAGGGCATTGCCGCTGTAGCCGCCGGCCAGCCTGACCTCATTCTGCTGCACCCCATATGCGATGAGACGGAGCAGATCGAAGCGTTTGCCCGCGACGTGATCCCATTGCTGTAGGAATCGCCACGCCGCTACCGCTACCGCACATGTTTGGTTGATCGAGGGGCACAACTTGCGAAGCAAACCTATCGCCTGTTAGGGGGTATGCATGCCACGCCGGTCCAGGACTGCCCCACTACCGCAGGATGCCGGAGAGATAACGCGGCAGGCCACACATTTGTGGGGCGCAGCACGAGCCGGTACGCTCCGGTCCACCATCGCCGAGCACGCGGCGCACCTGGCCCGCGTCTCCCGTGACCTCCCGCCGCTGGAAGAAATGCCTGCCTGGCCGGCCCAACGCAAGGACGAGACCCGCACGCCCACGGCCAAGACACCACCTCGTGTCAACGCGCGAAGCAAGCAGCCGGTTCTTGCGCATCTCCCCAATCTTTTGACCATCGCTCAAGCTGCTAGGGCCATAGCGCAGGGCAGTCTGTCCCCGGTTGTCCTGGCGCAGGCGTGCCTCCATCAGATAGACCTGCTCGAGCCCTCGCTTCACGCCTGGGTCACCATTGACCGCGACGCTGTCCTGGCGTCGGCGCAGGCGCTCCAGCATGAGTTGGAGAAGACAGGGCCGCGCAGCCCACTGCATGGCATCCCCATTGGCATCAAGGATATTTTTTGCACTGCGGGCATGAGAACCACGGCCTGTTCTCGGATTCTTGCCGGCTTCGTCCCCCAAGAAGACGCCGGCTCCATAAGCAAGCTCAAGGCCGCGGGCGCCATCGTGCTGGGCAAGACCGTCACCACGGAGTTTGCCGCCGGCGATCCTTCCCCCGCGAGAAACCCCTGGAATGACGCCCACACACCGGGAGGCTCGAGCAGCGGCTCGGCGGTGGCGGTGGCTGCGCGCATGTGCCCCGCGGCGATGGGCTCTCAAACGGGCGGTTCGATCCTGCGCCCGGCTGCATATAACGGCGTCGTCGGCCTCAAGCCGACCTTTGGCCGCATCGGCATATCTGGCGTCTTCCCCGTGGCGTGGTCATTTGACACCATCGGGCCAATAACAACCTGCGTGGAGGACGCCGCACTCCTGCTCCAAGCGCTCGCCGGACACGATCCCCGGGACCCAGGGGCCAGCAACGCGCCCGTGCCCGACTATCGTCTCCAGATGCGCCGGTATGATGCTGCGCCACGCATCGGCGTGATCCGCGACTTCCTCACCGAAGCGAATAGCGGCGTTGCCAGACATACGCGGCAGATTTGCCAGCGTCTATCCCGAGCAGGCGCAGTGGTGGAGGAGGTCAGCGCCCCGCCCAGCTATGCGCTGGCGCAGGACCTGCACTGGGTCATCCTCTGCGCAGAGTTAGCTGCGTACCACCAGCAATACCATCGTCGCCAGGCGGGGCTGTACAGCGAGCAGCTGCGGCGGCGCATGGAGGCAGGGTTCCTCACGCCTGCCTCAAGCTATCTCCAAGCCCAGCGCCATCGGAGCGTGCTGAAGCGGGAGATTGAGGCATTGGCCAGTGAGTGGGACGTATTGCTGACTCCCTCGACACCTTCGGCTGCACCTGGCGACCTCACCACCACCGGCAGCGCAGCTTTCCAGAACCCCTGGAGCTCCACCGGACTTCCCAGCATGACTCTTCCCTCCGGCTTGACCAAAGCGGGCGGGCTGCCCTTAGGCATCCAGCTCGTCTCCTCACCCTTCACGGAAGGCCGCTTGCTCGGCGCCGCTCGCTGGTGCGAACGGGTGTTAGACTTTCAAAGCATCCCGGCTATCGCCCAGAATTGTTGACAGGATAAGCGGCGCCGGATATGGTTGGTATCACCTTGGGCGAAGATCACTCCATAAGAGCCGTCACACAGGCTCCCTCAGGCAACAGTACCGCGGCGGAGAACGGTCAGCGCCCTGTGGTTCTGGAGCTAGACGGCCTGCGCGCGCATTTCGCAACCCCCCAAGGGATCGTGAAGGCCGTGGACGGCGTGAACTGGGACGTGCGCGAGGGAGAAACCGTCGCACTGGTGGGGGAAAGCGGATCGGGAAAGAGCGTCACCGCGCTGGGCATCATGGGGCTGATCTCGCCCCCCGGAAAGATCACGGGTGGCCGGATCCTGTTCGGCGGAAGGGACCTCGCCCAGCTCTCTCAAGAGGAGATGCGCAATATTCGCGGGCATCAGATCGCCATGGTGTTTCAGGAGCCCATGACCTCCCTGAACCCCGTGCTCACTGTGCGCCGTCAGATGACGGAGGGCATGGAGGTCCATCTCAAGATGCGGCCCAAGGAAGCCTCCGAGCGGGCCATCGAGCTGCTGACGTTGGTAGGAATCCCAGACGCCAAGCGCCGCATGCATGAGTACCCGCACCACTTCAGCGGGGGCATGCGCCAGCGGGTGATGATCGCTCAGGCGCTCTCCTGCAATCCCAAGGTCATTCTGGCGGATGAGCCCACCACGGCGCTGGACGTGACCATCCAGGCGCAAGTCCTGGAAGTGATGGAAGGCCTGGCCCATCGCTTCAACACCGCCACGGTGATCATCACCCACAACCTGGGAGTCGTCGCCCGTTATGCCCGCCGCGTCAACGTCATGTACGCCGGCCGCCTGGTGGAGACGGGGAATGCTCGCGACATCTACACCAACCCGCAGCACCCCTACACTTACGGACTGCTGCAATCCGTTCCCCGTTTGAACGAGCCGCGAAAAACCAGCCTCATCCCCATTGAAGGCTCGCCGCCGGACCTGGCCCGGCTTCCCCAAGGCTGCGCATTCCGACCGCGCTGCCGGTTTGCCGTGGAACGCTGTGGCCAGGAAACTCCGCTGATGGCCCTGGTCGGCCCAGCGCACGCTGCCGCATGCTGGGTTGCCGCCAGCCCCGGAGGCCTTCCCAAATGACACAAATCGTTGTGCCCGCGCCCGGGCCCATAGCCCAAGAGGATCAGCAAGGCGCTGGCCTGGGGCAGCCGCTGCTGGACGTTCGGGGGCTGCAGGTGCATTTCCCCGCGCGTCAGGGCGGGATCATGGAGAAACGCCGTGTGGTGAAAGCGGTTGACGGCGTCACGTTTCACGTCCAGCCTGGCGAGACCCTGGGGCTGGTAGGAGAAAGCGGTTGCGGCAAGACCACCACTGGCCGGGCCGTGCTCCAGTTGGTGCGTCCCACCGCCGGCCAAGTGCTCTTTGAAGGCCGCGACCTGGTCACCATGCAAGGGGAGGCGCTCCGGCAGATGCGCCGCCGCATGCAGATCATCTTTCAGGATCCCTACGGTTCGCTCAACCCCCGCATGACGGCTGGCGACATCATCGCGGAACCGCTGGTGGTGCACGGCATGGTGAAGGGCAGACAGCAGCTCAAAGCACGCGTGGATGAGCTCCTGGAGACCGTCGGCCTCAGCGCGACGATGCGGCGGCGATACGTGCATGAGTTCAGCGGCGGGCAGAGGCAGCGCATCGGCGTAGCGCGGGCACTGGGCCTTCAGCCCAGCCTCATCGTCTGTGATGAGCCGGTGTCCGCCCTGGATGTCTCCATCCAGGCGCAGATCATCAACCTCCTGGAGCACCTTCAGGAGCGCCACCGTATTGCCTATCTCTTCATTGCGCATGATCTAGCCGTCGTGCGTCACATCAGTGAGCGCGTGGCGGTGATGTACCTGGGGAAGATGATGGAATCTGCGGACCGCTTGGAAATCTACGAGCGTCCCCTGCACCCCTACACCCAGGCGCTGCTCTCCGCTGTCCCCATCCCCGACCCAGAACTCGAGACCACGCGGGAACGTATCATTCTGGAGGGCGATGTGCCCAGTCCGCTCTTCCCTCCGCCAGGGTGCGTATTCCAGACCCGCTGCCCCAAGGCTGTGGCGCAATGCAAGGAGGCAGTGCCCGCGTGGCGAGAGGCTGCACCCGGGCACTGGGTTGCCTGCCATCTCGTATAGGGACCGCTCCCCCTCCAGCGTAGCCACGGCTAGGGCATAGGGACGGCGCTATGCCCGGCACTGACTCTTCCCCTTCGCGCTCAACCTGCTCCTGACGTTGCTGCGGCGGCAGAGCGGTCGCCGCGCGCTGCGGACGCCGCCGGATTTGACCCCCTCCGTCGGTTCATGGTATACATTCGGTCATCGGGGCGCTGTGCCGTTTCGCGGCCGCACCCCACTAGCGTGACGGTGTGCATGCAAGGGAAGAGGCCCGGCTCCATCTTTCTAAAGACGACTATCCTGCACCGGAGGGGAACATGATTAGAATTCCAAAGGTCGGTCTGACTCTAACAGCACTGGCGGCAGCAGCAACGCTGGTGGTTGCGGCATGCGGCGGCGGCTCTGAAGCCCCTGAGGCCACCACGGCGCCCGCAGCGGTAGCCGCTCCCACAGCCACACGCGCGCCCAGCGCCACCTCTGCGCCCGCGGCCACCGCTGCGCCTGCCGCAGCGACGGCGGCGCCCCGGCCCACCGCAGCCCCCACGGCGACTCCCGGCCCGAGGCGCGGCGGCACGCTGCTCTACGTCCCTCCGGCAGACCTGCGCGGGCTAGACCCCATCGGCCAGTCGTACTTCATTGCCGACTACCATGCCCAGATGATCTATGACTTCCCCATCGCGCTAGATGACAACAACGTCCCCCAGGTCCAGATGCTGGACAGCTGGCAGACCAGCGCCGATGGCATGACCTATACATTCAAGCTACGCGCTGGCCTGCGCTTTCATGACGGCCGCGCCGTGGAAGCGGAAGACGTAATGCTCTCCGCACGACGGTTCACCGCGAAGAACACCTACGGTGTGCTCCTTGGCCGGGCAGCGGAAGGCTGGTCCACCGTAGACGCCACGACGTTCCAGCTCAAACTCAAGGCGCCGTTTGGCCTGGTGCTCTACGGCATGGCTGCTCCTGGCTCGGTGCCCCTGCCCGCGATGCCGCGAGAGGAAGCGAAGTTGGGACCCAACGACACCGCCCCTGCCAAAATCGGCTCCGGGCCGTTCAAGTTCGTGGATTGGAAGGTCGGCGACCGCGTCATCTATGAGCGTTTCGACGGCTACTCCCCTCGCAACGAGGCGGCAAGCGGGTATACCGGCGGCAAGCGCGTCTTCCTCGACAGGGTGGAGTGGCGCATCATCACCGATGGCAACACCAAGATTGCCGCGCTGGAGACCGGCCAAGTTGATTTTGTGGATTGGGGTCCGCCGGAGCTGTTCGACCGGGTCAAGAACCACTCCAAGATCACGACATTTCTGGACCGGATGGGAACGTTCAACTTCATCTACTTCAACAAGCTGGTGCCGCCTTTCAATGACGTCCGCGCTCGGCAGGCGTTGCAGTTAGCTGCTGATCAGAAGGCCTTTCTCCTGACTGCCTATCCGGAAGACCAGAGCAGCCCCTGCGCCGCGATCTTCGGATGCAAGCAGGCGTGGGAAAGCACCGCGGGCGCAATCACCAAGCCATCCTTGGATGAAGCCAAGAAGCTCTGGGCGCAAGCTTACAAGGGCGAGAAGATCATCATGCTTACCCAAGGAGAACGGCCCGAGTACTACAACCCATCGCTGCTCACGCAGCAGATCCTGAAGCAGTTGGGGGCCACCGTCCAGATGTTTGTCACGGACACGCCCACACAAAGCGCCCTCGTCCGGAACCGCCCCGCCACGGAGAAGGGCGAGTGGAATATCGGTCACCTGGCCTCCATCAACTATCTGGACCCCATCGTCCATCCCGTGACCAGGACAGAGCTGGGGTATAGCGGATACGTCATTGACCTTCGCTTGCAGAAGCTCAAGGAGGATTTCACGGTAGCGACGAACGACTCGGTGCGGAAGCGCATTACGGAGGACTACCAGAAGATCTTTTACGAACGGGCGGAGGGCGTGAACCTGGGTCAGAGCTTCCGGTACAAGGCCCATCGTGCAGACGTGAAGGGTGTGCTCAAGTCGCCCACCAGTAACTACCAGGTCTTCTGGGGAATGTGGATGGAGCGCTAACCTGCCGCACAGATCGCATCATCGCTTGCAAAGGGGATTCACATGGCACGCCTGGTAGAAGAAGCGCCACAGACTACGGGTCAGGTGAAACTGGCTGACATTGTTCGCGACGAGGCCTACGGATCCTCGCAGATCGGGCCGTTCGACTTTTGCCCCAAGCTTGGTTTCCGCGAGTACTGGTATCCTGCAATCTGGGCAAAGGAAGTCGGTTCAAAGCCCATCAAGCGTACGCTCTTCGGTGAGGAGATCGCCTTCTTCCACAAGAAGGACGGCGGCGTGGCTGCGCTCGCCGATTGGTGCCCCCACCGCGGCGCGCGCTTCTCCCGCGGCTTCTGCGAGTTTCCCGGCACCGTGACATGCCCCTACCACGGTTACACCTTTGACGAGACAGGGCAATGCGTCGCCGGCCTGGTGGAAAGCGACGATTCGCCGCTCGCCCCCAAGTTGCGGGCGCGCAGCTATCCCACGGCAGAATGGGGCGGCATTGTCTTCATCTGGCCCGGCATCACCACGCCGGTGCCGCTGGAGGAAGACCTCCCCCATGAATTCAGTGATCCTACTCTCACCGGCAGGCGCTTTACCCGTGTCAAGAACTGGGAGGCCAACTGGACAGAGCCGGTGAACCAGGGGATTGATACCCACGGACTCTATCTCCACCGTGGCGTGAGCATCTGGCGCCTCACGCACAAGAGGATGCTGTTCTTCCGGAAGGCCGCCATCCAGACTGGCCCTGTGAAGGTGGTCAAGGAATCGGAAAACTCGGTGAATGTGCGCTTCGGCGCGGTAAAATACGGGCAGTCCACCTACAAGAACGTGGGCAAGTGGCCCCGCCACACATGGTGGCGCATCCTCCCGCAAAAAAAAGGGGCGGGCGGCGGCACGCGCGAAGTCAGCGACCCAGTCAAGGAATGGGCAACGCACGACCACAACTTGGAAATGCCCTCCAAGGTCCGCATTCCCACCGGCACCCACGTCCATCTCCGCTGGGGCGTCCCCGTGAACGAAATGAACACGATCATGTGGACTTTCAACATCTTCAAGAAGCCCAAAGGCATCTTTCACGCCGCCTATCAGTACATCTACTACTACATGTGGAGAAAGCCAGCCGCGGTAGTCTCGATCAATGAGAAGGAAGACCTCGTCGTGTTCTCCGGCGGGCGGCTAAACTACGAGCTGCCGCAGAAGCTGGGGATCGCCGATACGGGCGTGATCTACTTCCGGCGCCACCTGGCGAAAGCATCGCGCGACTTTCAGCGCTTGGGCGGAGCCTTCGGCTGCTACAAGCAGCAGCCGGATCCGGAGAAGGTAGCCCAGTGGACCAAAGGCCGCAAGTAGCCTGCTTCCACGCCTCCCGCGCGCCGCACATGCCGTGAGTTCGCCTCCAGCCTGGAAGGGGTTCCGTGCGCCGGTACATTGTTCGCCGGGTGTTGGCCAGCATCCCCGTCCTGGCCGTGGTCGCTATCATCACCTTCGGCATTCTCCATTTGACCCCAGGAGATCCTGCTGAGGTCATCGCGGGGCCGGACGCCCGGCCGGAGGACGTAGAGGCCATTCGCACCCGGCTTGGTCTGGATCGTCCTGCCATCGTCCAATTCGGCAACTGGATAGGCTCACTAGCCCAGGGTGATCTGGGCGTCAGCGCGTTCTCTGGGCAGCGGGTGACCAGCCTGATAGCAGAGCGAATCGGCCCCACGGTTTCCATTGCCGTCCTCGCAGCTGTCTTCGCCATCTCGCTGGGCATACCGCTCGGCGTGCTCGCCGCCTGGAAGGCTAATACATGGATTGACCGCACCGTGATGCTCTTCGCAGTCCTGGGGCTTTCCCTCCCCGCCTTTCTCCTCGGCTTCGTCATCATGTGGATACTGGGTATCAAATTCCAACTGTTGCCTGTAGCAGGATACGCAAGATTGAGCGAAGGCTTCGGAGAGTACCTGAAATACCTTGTCCTCCCGTCCCTTACCGCCAGCCTTACCTTGATGGCGCTTATTACCCGCATGACCCGGGCCAGCACCCTGGAAGTGCTCCGTGAGGACTACATCCGCACTGCCCGCGCCAAGGGGTTGCAGGAGCGACTCGTCCTATTCAGGCACGCCCTGCGCAACGCCGCGTTGCCCATTCTCACCGTGGTGGGATTCGGCCTTGCCTTCCTCGTCTCCGGCCTGGTCATCGTCGAAAGCGTCTTCGCGGTTCCCGGTATGGGGCGGCTCTTGGTGGATGCCATCAGACAGCGCGACTACTCCATCATCCAGGGGGTCGTTCTGACGGTATCAGTCTTCTACGTCCTGGTTAATCTCACAGTTGACTTGCTCTACAGCTACGTTGACCCGCGGGTGCGCTACTGATGGCAATGCAAGAAGCCGCACCCACGCTTCCCTTTGCGAACGACCCCTGGGTCGTCCAGGCGGCCCAGCGCGTCCTCACTTTCGCTCGGCGCAATCCCACCATGGCCCTAGGTCTGCTCGTGGTGGGAACCATGGTGATCATTTCCATCGCTGCACCCCTTATCGAGAGGCACGCACCGGATTTCGTTAACCCGATAGACCGCTTGCAATCGCCCAACCGGTCTTACTGGTTTGGAACCGATCAGGTGGGCCGCGATATATATGCCCGCGTGGTGCACGGCGGACGAATCTCCCTTATCGTGGGCTTCTCCGTCGCTGGGCTCACCATGGCCTTCGGCGCGGCCATCGGGCTCATCTCCGGCTACTTTCGCCGCGCCGATACATTCATCATGGCCGCAATGGACGGCTTGATGGCCATCCCGATGATCCTGCTCGCTATCGCTCTGGTCGCCATCCTGGGCGCCAGCACAAGAAACGTCATCATCGCCCTGTGCGTTGTACACTTGCCGCGAGAGGTCCGGCTCGTCCGCGCTAGTGTGTTGAGCCTGCGGGAGCAGCAGTATGTGGAGGCGGCGCGCGCCATCGGAGCCTCCCCCTGGCGCATCCTGGGCCGCCACGTTTTTCCAGGCACGCTTCCCGTCCTCATCATCCAAGGCAGCTTCACCTGCTCCACCGCGATCCTTTCTGAAGCCACCCTTTCATTTTTGGGGGCAGGCGCATCCCCGGAAGTGGCGTCATGGGGGCGCATGATGGCGGAAAGCACCACGTACTTCCAGCGGGCGCCCTGGGCCATCATGTTTCCCGGCATCGCCCTGGGACTGACCGTGCTTAGCGTTAGCCTGATTGGTGACGGCCTGCGCGACGTTCTCGACCCAAAGCTCTCGCGACGGACCTGATCGCCCTCCGGCGGTGCTGAGGCGCCCCCGCCTTTGCCTGCGGCCTCGGCTGCGGTATGCTGCTCCTGCACCCCATCCTAAGGACGCGCCCATGACCCCCTACACCGTCATCTCCGCCGACTCCCACATCACCGAGCCTCCTGGGCTCTGGGCCGAGCGCTTCGACCCCGCCCTGCGTCACCGCGCCCCCCGCGTCGTCCGCGAAGACGGCAAGGACGTGCTCCACTGCGAGGGCATGCCCTCCCTCGTTCTCGGCCGCATGGGCGTCGCCGGCAAGGCCGCCGAAGAGATCGGCAACGTGGGCCGGTTCGATGAGCTGCATCGCGGCGGCTGGGACCCTGACGCCCGCATCAAGGCCCAGGACCAAGACGGCGTGCAGGCCGAGGTGGTCTACCCCACCGCCGGCCTGGCGATGTACCAGATCGCCGACCCTGCCCTCCAGCAAGCCTGCTTCCGCGCCTACAACGACTGGGTCGCCGACCACTGCGCCGCTCACCCCGCGCGCATCAAGGGCCTGGGCCTGATTTCCCTGCTCGACGTGGAGGCCGGCATCGGCGAGCTGCGCCGTATCAAAGCCAAAAACCTCGTCGGCGCCCTCATCGCCATCACCGCCGACGCCGCCCGGCCCTACGGCGACCCCGTCTACCAGCCGTTCTGGGCTGAAGCCGCCGCGCTCGGCATGCCCGTCAGCCTCCACATCCTCACCAACCCCGGCAAGCCCCACATCGAACGCTTCCTCATCGACTATCCCGCGCTGCCCTACTGGACGCAGCGCACCCTCGCCGCGCTCATCTTCGGCGGCGTGCTCGAGCGCCACCCCAAGCTGCGCGTCGTCTCCGCCGAAGCCGACGCCGGCTGGATCGGCACCTTCCTCCAGCGCCTCGACCACACCGCGCGCAAGCACGGCCCCAAATACGACCTTCGCCTGCGCGAACTCCCCAGCCACTACTTCCACCAGAGCGTCCTCGCCACCTTCATGGACGACCGCTCCGCCCTGCAACTCTGGGACATCATCGGCGCAGCCAGCCTCATGTGGGCCAGCGACTACCCCCACAACGACTCCACCTGGCCCCACTCCCAGCAATTCATCGCCCGCAACTTCCGCGGCGTACCTGACCACGCCAAAGCCAAAATCCTCGCCGCCAACGCCGCGAGCCTTTACGGGTTTGCGTAGGGCTGCAGTTTGCATTTGAGAATGGCTTATGGCGCCATTCAATCGCAGCTTTGCAGGTCTTGGGAAACTCAAGGGTGACAGGCGGCCCTTGAGCATGGATGCCCTGCGGGACCCTGACCGTCGCCGAGTTACTCGCCTCACTCCACGGGCATGCCGCCCAACCCCGGCCCATGGGCTGCGAGAAGCTCTACGACGGCGTTTACCGAGTCCGCTTGGGCGACTGGCGAATCATCTATCTGATAGACGAGGAAAACCGTAGGGTTGACGTGGGCGGCATTCGACGCCGCGGCGAACGGACCTACAAAGGCATTGACGACCTCTTCCGATAGGCCCAAGCCACCCCCCCCTACCCCACCCTAATCCAGGGACTCTGCTGGCACTTCACCACCGCCGCCTCATCCAGCGTCACCCCCAGCCCCGGCCCCGGCGGCAGCCGCACATACCCATCCTGGAACACGATTGGCTCATTGACCAGCGTCACCGCATCCCGCAACACCGTCCGCGCATCGCCGGGGTACGGCTGCTCCCGGCACGCCGCCCCCAGGTGCGCCGACGCCACATTCCCCGGCCCCGTCTCATTCGCCCCCGCGATCATCACCGGGACGTTGTGCAGCTCCGCCAGCCGCACGATCTGCATCGCGGGGTACAGCCCCCCCGCCTTCGGCGGGCTCACGTTCAAAATGTCCGCCGCATGCATCCGCAGAATCGCCAGCGCATCGCCCACTGTCGCCAGGCTCTCGTGCGCCAGCACCGGCGACGTCAGCTTATCGCACAAGTGCGCCATCCCCGCCAGGTCGTGCCCCAGGATAGGCTGCTCGAAAATATCGATCCCCGCTTCTTGCAACCGCAAGCATAGCGGAAGCGCCACCGCCGCATTCCGATAGCCCGTGTTGATGTCAATCCGCAGTTGCAGTGTTGGACACGCCTCCCGCACCACGCGCACCATCTCCAGGTCGCGTGAAAAATCCCGCCCCGCCTTGAGTTTTACCTGCTTGAACCCCCGGGCGAAAATCTCCCGCGCCGCCTGCTGCACCTCCGCCGGCGGCAACAGGCCAATCACGTCGCACACCGGCACCGCATCGCGATACTGCCCGCCCAAGAGCGCCGCCGCCGGCATTCCCGACGCCTTCCCCCACGCGTCGTACGCCGCCGTATCCAGCGCGCACTTCGCCGCCTCATTCCCCGGCAGCGTCGCGTCCAGCTTCTGGTGCAGCAGGTCCGGCTGGCGCGGGTCCATCCCCAGCACCGCCGGCCCTAAGGTCTCCGTCAGCACGGAAAGCATCGCCTTCGGAGCGTAATGCCCCATCCCTTCGCCGATCCCCACGATCCCTTCGTCCGTATGCAGCCGTACCAGCAGATGCGACGTGGACTCATACGTGTTGCGAAGGACTATATAGACCTTCTTCAGCGGCACCTTCGCCCAGCACACTTCCACCGCCGTAATCTTCATGCGATCCTCCCCGTCAGCGTTCTGCCACCTGCTCCCCACGCTGTCATTGTCATGTACGCGGGAGGCCGAATCCATCGGCCCGAGCACCCCTTACACCCGCGGCAACCTGGTGGGACGGCATGTCCTACCCCTTCCCCCGTCCACGGGGGAAGGGGTAGGATAGGGGAATCCCAATCGCCCGCTACGTCACATACGCCCCGCCGTTCACATGTATCGCCTGCCCTGTGATGAACGCCGCATCCTCCGAGCAGAGAAACGCACATAGCGACGCGACCTCTTCCGACCGCCCCTGCCGTCCCACCGGCGCCGGCTTCGACAGCGCACCCTGGAGCCTCATATTCGCCAGCGTGCGACCCTCCCCCATCTCCCACTCCTTGCGCCGCTCCGTCTCAAACGTCCCCGGTACAATGCAATTCGCCGTAATCCCCTGCGGCGCGAACTCCAGCGCTAGCCCACGCGTCAGCCCCACGATCGCCGTCTTCGCCGCCATCACGTGCGCCCGGTTCGGCGCGCCTTCGAACGCCCCCCGCCCCGAAAAATTCACGATGCGTCCCCACCGGTGCTGCACCATCCCCGGCAGCACCGCCTGGCACAGGTGGAACGGCCCCCCCAGGTTCACCGCCATCACCCTCTCCCAGTCCTCCGGCGCAATCTCTAGCGCCTTCTGCGTGGGACGGATCGCCACATTGTTCACCAGAATATCCACCGGCCCCAGCGCCTCCGTCACCTGCCGCACGATGCTCGCCGCCGCCGCGCGGCTCCCCACGTCCGCCAGCACCGCGCACGCCTTCCCCCCCATCGCCACAATCTCCTGGCGCACCGCCTCCACCTCCTCCCCGCTCGCCCGCGCGTGCACCGCCACCGCCGCGCCCTGCCGCGCCATCTCCAGCGCAATCTCCTTGCCGATATTCCGTCCCGACCCTGTTACCAGGGCTACCTTGCCGTGCAGCGACACTTCTTACTCCCATTCGCGTCCATTCCGCGTGATGCGAGCCGCCATTCTAGCACCGCGCCCGCCCCAGGTGCGGTACCTGCCGCATCAGAAGGGTCGTTCCGGCGCACGTAGGGGCGTACGGCCATGCCCCCTCCTCATCCCTGCCATCCCCACGAGCCCCGATCCCGCCCCTACAACCCCTGCAACTGCCGGATCACCGTCGCCGCCTTCGGGTGATCGGCAATACCCTTGCCCACGTAGCGATACCGCACCACGCCCTGCTTGTCCACGATGAACGTCGAGCCCGTCGCCAGCCCATCGCCAAAATGGTTGAACACCCCGTACTGCTTCGGCACGTTCGCCGAAGGGTCGTACAGCACCGGGAACCGGATGCCCAGTTCGTCCAGCACCCGCGACGCTCCCTGCAGCTGGTCCGTGCTCACCGCCAGCACCTCGGCGTCCAGCCCCTGCAGCGCCGCGTACTCCTTCTGCAGCTCCACGAGCTGCTCCCGGCAGTAGATTCACCAAAATGCGCGATAGAACACCAGCACCACGTTCTTGCTGCCCTGGTACCCCGCCAGAGACACTTCCTGCCCCCGCGCGCTCGGCAGCGTGAACCGGATCGCCGCCTGCCCCGGTAACGATCCTATCGCCCCTGCCGCGCCCGTCCCCGGCGTGGCTTGTTTAGACGTCGCGCCCGTCGCCCCTGTTGCGGTTGCCCCTGGCGTGACCTGCACAATCGCAGTCCCCGCCGTCGCCTGGCCCTGCGCGGCCTTCTCTAATGCAACCCCCGTCGCCTGCATTCCCCTAGCGTCCCCTGCCGCAGGCCCCTCGCCACCGCCGCACGCCGCCACAACCAGCGCCAGCGCCGCGCTTGCCGCCATCGCCCTCCACAGGCCACTTTTCCCAAAACGTCCCACGGCACGCCTCCTACCCTATCCTACGTCATCCTACTACGTCCTCCCCCAAAATGCGGTTTCCTCGCGCCCTCCAGTTGGCCCCCAGCGGCAGTTATGCTAGGATGCTCTCGAAACTTCTCAGGGGGAAACCACCATGCGTGATTACAGGCTCATCTCTGCCGACTCCCACATCAATGAGCCGCCTGACCTGTGGACCAGCCGTCTCCCTAAAAAGCTCAAGGACCGCGCCCCACGCATGCAGCGCTTCGAAGAGGGCGATGCCTGGATCATTGAAGGGGCGATCGGCCCCATCAACTTCGGCCTCAACGCCTGCGGCGGCCTCCCGCCGGAAAAGCAATCGCCCTGGGCCAAGTTTGAGGACATTCGCCGCGGCGGCTGGGACCCCAAGGAACGCCTCAAGGAACAGGACAAGGACGGCGTCGACGCCGAGGTTCTGTACTCCACCCCGCGCCCCCTCAACACCATCTTCTGGAACAATAAAGACCCCGAATGGCACCTCGCCTGCATCCAGGCCTACAACAACTGGCTTTCCGAATACTGCTCCTACGCCCCTGACCGCCTCTCCGGCGTGGCCGTCATGCCCACCATCGGCGCCGCCGCCGCCGTCAAAGAGCTGCAACGCACCATGAAGCTCCCCGGCATGGGCAGCGTTGTCCTTGGCCGCTGGCCCAACGGCAGCGACAACATCGCTGACGAGGACGACAAGTTCTTCGCCGTGGCGGAAGAGGCCGGCGTCGCCGTCAACATCCACGTCGGCTTCGCCACGGAGGCGCCCCGCGCCCACTCCGGAAGCAAGCGGGACAGCGTGATTGTCGGCGGCATTCGCATCATGGACGTCCCCGTCCGTATCCAGGAACTGGTCTACAGCCTCGCCCTCGACCGCTTCCCCAAGCTCATCGTCCCCCTCGTGGAAGTGGACTGCGGCTGGGTTCCCTACATCAAGGAGCAGCTCAACGACCGCTTCCACCGCCAGAACCCCCGCACCCGCCCCCAGGCCAAGATGCTCCCCAGCGGGTACATGGAGCGCAACTTCAGGTACGTCTTTATTACCGATAACTTCGGCATCGCCCAGCGTCACTGGATCGGCGTGGACAAGGTCATGTGGTCCAGCGATTACCCCCACACCGGCGCCGACTGGCCCCTTTCCTGGAAGTCCATCGAAAAGTCTTTCGGCGGCGTTCCTGCTGATGAGAAACAGGCCATCCTCGCCGGCAACGCCGCCCGCATCTACCACCTGCCGCCCGCCAAGACCCCCAAGCGCGCGCCGGCCAAGGCCGGGGCGCGGTAAGCCAGGCCGGCATGCCCCCCCGCAGGGCCGCCATGCCAAACGAACCACGTCCCCTGCGCTCCGTCCTCTTTTTCCCCGGCAATAGAGAGGACTGGATGCGCCGTGCCGCCAAGCGCCTGGGCCTCCTCAAAGACTAAAGGCAATCGCCCCTGACCACGCCCTCCACGCCAACGTTCGGGGGCAACCGCGACGCCTACACCGCCTTTCGTCCCTCCTACCCGGACGCCCTCTTCCATCGCATCCTCGCCGCGCTGCCTGCCACCCACCGCCAGCGCGCCGCCGATCTTGGCGCGGGCACCGGCCTCTCCACCCTCCCCCTCTGCCGCTGGTTCGCTGACGTCGTCGCCGTCGAGCCGGACCAGCGCATGAGCGCCGCCCTCCGCGAGCTTCACCCTGCCATCCATGTGCTGCACACGTCAGCGGAAGAGGCCGTCATCGCTCCCTCCAGCCTTGACCTCGTCACCAGCGCCACCGCCTTCTACTGGATGGACGGCCAGCGCGTCGCTCAACAAGCCCAGCGTTGGCTTCGTCCCGGCGGCGTCCTTGCCGTCTACCGCTACGCCATCATCGGCGGGCCGGACGGCCTCATGGCCCTCATGCAGCGCGAAATGCACCGGCGCTGGGACGCCGTGCGCCATCCTCGCCTGCGCGACGAGGACTACTCGCGGCGCACCATCGCCGCCGTGCCCGGCTGGGCCAGCGTGGACCTTTTCCAGGTCCCCAACATCGTCCCCTTGCCGCCTGAGCGCGTCGTCGGCTTCCTCCGCACCGCCTCCTACGTCCACGCCTACACCCGCTCCCTCGCCGACCCGGAAGCCTACTATGCTACCCTGGAAGCCGAACTGCGCCGCTCTTGTCCAGAACCGCTCATGCCCGTTGACTTCGGCCTAGAACTGGTGCTGGCCCGCAACCCCTGGCCCCAGAGGCGGCCATGACCCAGCCCTCCACGCAGAGCCTCCCAGACCCGGCCCCTCCTCATATCTTGGCCATCGGGTACACTCTCCTCCAAGCACAGCGATACCGGCGAGGCAGACCGCTTCCTCCCCGGTCCATCGAGGCCGCATCCCCACAGGCTGTTCGCCCGTTGCGACTCGCGACACAGTCGGAGGCATGTGCCCCCGAGTCCCGTACAACCCATGCGGGCGGGAGCAATGGCGTTTGCCGCAATATGCGCGGCAGCGCTCCTCCCCGCCCAACTCCTCCCTCTCTTTCGCCCACGCGTGACGCATTCCGTCGTTCCGGCGAAGGTCGCGGACCCCCGCAAAGCCCATGCCGGGATCCATCCCCGCATACCGCCTGGCGCACTCCACATCTGACGACTGCTTACCGTTTTGGGCAGCGTATGTAACAGGTTCAAAACCCAGCACGATGACGGAGACCCTCCTTGTGCGTTTCATGTATCCAATGATATGCTTGCCACATCGCTTCCTAACATAAGCAGGGTCTGGAACGTCTAGGGGAGGATGGGGATCATGGCCGCCACACTTGCGCCCGCAGACTGGAAGTTCTTCACCAACCACGCGCTCGTCTTGGGGTGGATCGCCAGCCACCCGCAGAGCACCGCGCGCGAGATCGCCATGGCGGTGAGCATCACCGAGCGCACCGCCCTCAAGATCGTCGGCGATCTCGACGCCGAAGGCTTCATCGAGCGCCGCCGCAAGGGCCGCCGCAACATCTACCGCGTCAACCTCGGCACGCCCCTGCGCCGCCACTTCGCCCCCCATGTCACCGTCGGCGACCTCCTCACCATCGTCGCACCCAAGCGCAAGCGCGGCGCCGCCTAACCCCGTCCCCCTCCGCGCCTTCGCCCAGCGCCTTCTGTTGCTTCATTGCGCCCACAACCGCCCGATGCTACAATTCCATCGTGCGCGGTGGGTGTAGCCCAGTGGTCAAGGCGCCAGGTTGTGGCCCTGGAGATCGAGGGTTCGAACCCCTTCACCCACCCCACATGCGCCCGTAGCTCAACTGGACAGAGCATCAGACTTCGGATCTGAGGGTTATGGGTTCGAATCCCTTCGGGCGCACCACCCTCCAACTGAAGTAGAAGGCCCCAACTAGCTTGCGCTGCGCTGTTCATCCTGGCCTTTTGACAGCAACGTTGACAGCAACCCAGCCAGTATTTGCGCCCAGAGAGGGTGAGACACCAGCCCAAAAGGCTCCTGGTGTCTTGCTTGCCGCGATTGGAGGCCCCCCCAGGGGTACGGGGGCGGCCAAGCGGGCGCGTGTAGGAGAATATGCTTATCCCCCAGTCGCTCCACGCGGGGGTTTCCGCAAACCCTGGGTGCCAGGGCAAGCCCCCAGCAGTGTAAGGTGTGACACATGACGCCCCCATATTTTCGTCATGCCCTCCCTGAAACCCCTGGGATGGGTGGGGACGGGTGCCGGGGGGCAAGCAAGCGTGGGGGGACGGTCTTGTATGGTGATACCCCGATTCCCATGCGCGGCCATTTCGGAAAATCTGGGGCACACCCAGGGGTGCGGGGGCGTGGAATTAGGCCTCTTTGTCAGAAAATCGCTAAGGGCCCTCTCCTACAGACGCAGTTGCTGTAATCCTTGGGATAGGTGTGCTGCATGCCGAAAAGCGTAGGACCTATGGTGTACGGGCCTCCACCTTTGACGCTTCCTGCGTGCCGCGCCTACAATGCCTGCACCGTACCCACGAGGCGCGCCTGTGCGTATCTGCTCTTTGCTTCCTAGTGCCACCGAGATTGTCTACGCCCTTGGCCTTGGCGACCACCTTGTTGGTGTGACGCATGAGTGCGATTACCCATCCGAGGCTGCCCGCTTGCCATCTGTGACCCGCAACGTGTTGGATCACTCCGCAAGCTCTAGCGAAGAGATAAACCGCCACGTGGCCCTGGCAGCGCACGAAGGCAGCAGCATCTACCATCTTGACCAGGCGGTCCTGGAGCGGTTGAACCCTGACATCATTCTCACTCAAGAGCTGTGCAAGGTCTGCGCTGTCTCATACAGTGAAGTGCGCGCCGCAGCTCGTCTTCTCCCTGGAGACCGTACGGTGCTTTCGCTGGAACCCACGAGCTTGCACGGTATTCTGACCAACATCGAAGAGGTGGGTCGAGTGGCGGGGGTCCTTGCCCAGGCCCGGGGACTGATGCAGCGGCTTCAGGAACGCATAGACGAGGTTGCTTCGCGCGCGGCAAAAACCACACGCCGTCCGCGGGTTCTCACTATCGAATGGCTTGCCCCAGTTTTCATTGGCGGCCATTGGGTGCCGGAGATGGTGCGCCTTGCCGGAGGTACGGATGTCCTGGGGCAAGAAGGCCGTCATTCCACAATCGTGACGTGGGAACAGATTGCCGCCTGCGACCCGGAGATCGTAGTGCTGATGCCCTGCGGCTTCAATCTGACGCGCACCGAAACTGAGCTTCGCCGGACGCAGTTCCCCGATGTGTGGCAAAGCCTGGCCGCCGTGCGATCAGGCCGCGTGTATGCCGTGGACGGCTCCGCGTACTTCAACAGGCCGGGTCCACGCATCGTCGACGGGTTGGAAATTCTGGCCGAGATTATCCAGCCTGACTTGTTTGCGCGCACCAAGCCTCCTGAAGCTTGGCGGCGCGTGAGTCAAATGCCCGAGTAGGTTGGTGGGCGGCTTGGGGGCGGGCTGTGTGAGGAGCAGTGAGTTCCTACCACCCCAGGGGTGCCGGGGCATGGAATTGCCCTCTTTGCTAAAGAGTCGCTATGTGCCCTCTTCCACGCGCGACGTTTTCCGAAATCCTTCAGGACATAACGTGGCAGGGGCCCTACCTGAAGTCCCTTGACTCCGGTGGCCGCTCAATCACCTGCATCGGCTTGGCATCCTGGATCACCACGTTCATAGTTCCTTCGCGGTGGGGCCGTTGCACTAACGTGGCGTCGCGTTCGCCTGCGCCCGTGCGCCTGAGTAAGCCAGTGTGTCGTTCGCAACGGCGCACCACGCGACTTCGCCCGCGTGTGTCATCGCCCGTTCAAGCATGGCACTTGGTACACTACAGGCGCGGTAAGGTATCGCGGGAGCCTTTCTCTACGCTCCCATCACGAACGCCGTGACTAACATCTCTATGTCACCTGCTCCAACCACTGGTCTGACCGAAAGGGCAATCGTATGGATCGCGAAAACAAAATTCTCTTAACCGGCGCCACCGGATATGTAGGGGGAAGGTTGCTGCAAGCCTTAGAAAACAGCGGCTACCAGGTGCGCTGCATCTCCCGGCGGCCGCAAGAGTTGCAAGGGCGGGTCGGTGCAAACACTGTGGTTGTCTTTGGCGATTGCTTCCAACCCGAATCGCTCGCTGACGCCCTGGTGGGAATCCACACGGCGTATTATTTGGTTCATTCCATGGGCTCCGCCGGATCGTTCGAAGTAAAAGACCGCCAAGCGGCCAGCAATTTTGCCGTAGCCGCAAGCCAAGCGAAAGTACAGCGCATCATTTACCTAGGCGGTTTGGGCGAAGGCGCGCTATCGCCGCATTTGCGCAGCCGCCAGGAAGTTGGCAAGGCCTTAGCTAGTACAGGCGTAGAAACCATCGAGTTTCGCGCGTCGATTGTCATCGGTTCCGGTAGCCTTTCTTTTGAGATCATTCGGGCTTTGGTGGAGCGGCTACCGGTGATGATCTGCCCGGCTTGGGTCGCTATCGAGGCGCAACCGATCGGTATCGAAGATTTGGTGAATTATTTGGTGGAAGCGCTGGTTCTACCCAAAAGCGGCGGCCGTATCGTTGAGATTGGTGGTGCCGATCGGGTCTCCTACGGCGACATCATGCGCGAGTACGCCCGACAGCGAAAGTTGCGCAGGATGTTGATTTCAGTGCCGGTGCTGACGCCGCGGCTATCGAGTCTTTGGTTAGGTTTGGTGACTCCTGTCTACGCCCGGGTTGGCCGCAAGTTAATCGATAGCATGCGCAACCCGACAGTAGTGCAGGATCCCATCGCGTTCAAGCTATTCTCAATTCGACCGCAAGGCGTTCGCGCCATCATCGATCAAGCGATCGTCAATGAAGATCGCCAATTCGCCATCACCAAGTGGTCTGACGCCTTGTCGTCGCGCGGTGACAAACCCAGTTGGGGCGGTGTACGCTTCGGCAATAGGATTATCGATTCCCGGGAGGTGTCGGTAAATTGTTCAGCGGCAAGCGCATTCCGGCCGATCCGCCGCATCGGCGGCGAAACTGGTTGGTATTACGGCGATTGGCTATGGCAAGTGCGCGGCTTTTTGGATTTGCTCTTTGGCGGTGTCGGTGTGCGACGGGGCCGGCGCGATCCGGAACAGCTTCAGGTTGGCGATGTGGTGGATTTTTGGCGCGTCGAGGCATTCGAGAAAAATAAACGACTTCTCCTCGCCGCTGAAATGAAACTCCCCGGGCGGGCGTGGCTGGAGTTTGCCGTTGAAGACAAAGGGTCGACCGCGTTGATTCGCCAAACCGCGATCTTCGATCCCATCGGTGTTGCCGGCTTGATGTATTGGTATGTGTTGTATCCAGTGCACAAGTTGATGTTTGGCAAGATGTTGCGCGCCATCGCGGCGGCCTGCCCCGATGAGAAAACCGCAGTCGAATGAAATCTTTGGATGCTATTCTTAGCGATCCTAGGCTAACCGTTCGCCGTTCCGGCGAGCCCGACCCGGACGGTAAATGCGTGGTTTACTGGATGCAGCGCGCGCAAAGGGCGGTTGGTCAGACCGCCAGGGGAAGTAAACCCTTGGCATTGGCGATAAGGGATGTCGCTCCGGCCAAGGTCGCCCCTTACAGGCGCGCCCCCGTGTTCGCCAGCGCCCACACGCGAGCGTCGTCTGAAGGGTAGGCATCATGCACTCCAAAAAGCCTCAGTGGCAGAAATCTACAAAGAAATCCTCCTGGCGCAGTCTTGTCAGCACGATCGTCGTGGCAAGTATTCTTGTCGCATGCTCTGGGGAGCTAGACCTACCCACTCAGGAGAACCCACAGAGCAAGCAGGCGACGGTGTTGCGGCCCTCCCCAATCATTACAAGCGCGCCCGCGTCCGGCGCTGCCTGCGGCGTGGAGCGTTGGGCGGTGAAAACGCTCATGGATTCAGATGCCAGTAAGGTAAACTTTGTCCCGAAGCGCACCACCATCGAAAGCCTATCAGCGCTCCCTGCACCTTCCAGCCTCCCCGCTGCGAAACGAGTGCCGCCCATCGAATTGGAAACGTACACTCTTCTGGCACAAGTGAACCTGTTGAAACTGGAGGAGGATAGTGATATCCACCTGGTTATTTCTTCGATAGAGAACCCCAAAGTAACGATGATTGCGGAGTTCCCGCATGTTACTGCCTGCACTTTGGGTGATCTAGCAGGGCAAAGAACTTCTCTACTCAATGCTCGGCAGGACCTGGTTTCCTTGTGTGGCGAACCAAGTTCGAGGCGTTTCCTACCATGTTCCGTATCGGTTGAGATCACTGGCGTAGGATTCTTCGACCGCAAACACGGCCAAACCGGCGTAGCGCCCAACGCAATCGAGCTTCACCCAGTGTTGGCCATCCGTCGGGCACCTGGCGCGCTTCCGGCGCGGTAAGGTATCGCGGGGGGCGGGAGATCACTGCGGTGGGGCCGTTGCACAGGCACCGCGCCGTGGCACCTGTGGTTGCCGTCTAGTTGGGCACGCGTGCCATGAACGCGCCGACGACGGCGTTCACTTTCTCCGGCGCCTCCAGCATCACGAGATGCCCGTGTCCTGCAAGCACTTCGATCTGCGCTGTCGGCACCCGGCGGCGGATCATCTGCAGGTATGGCGAGTCCAGCTTCTTCCCGAAGGGCTGTCGCCCCATCGGGGGCTCGATATAGGTGCTCTGGATGACCAGAAGGGGCACGCGCAAGGAGGCGAGCGTCTCTTCCATCCGCCGCGCATCCCAGGCATGCGTGCTCGGGAGAACAGCGAGGGCCAAGTCTTCCGGGACTGCCAGCGCTCGCGGCAGAAGCGCAGCACGCAGCGCGGGATCGTGTCCCGCGAAAAACATACCGTCGAACGTGCGCCGTTCCATCCGTTGATACCCACCGGCGGCTTCGACTGAATCGCGGAACGTCCTCGTCGGCCCCAGCGTATTCCAGCTCCCGTCCACCAGGATGACTCCAGCCACGGATGCCGGACGCTGCCGGTAGGCCTCCAGCACGATGCGACAGCCCATGCTGTGGCCCACGAGCACGACATTTTTCAGGCCAAGCTCCCTGCGCAGCGCGTTCGCGTCGCGCGCGAAGGATGCGATCGTCCACGGCGAATTGCCCGCCTTCGACTTCGCGTGCCCGCGAAGGTCGAAGGTGACCACCTGATGCTCACGTTCGAGATGCCGCGCTTGGGGCAACCAGTCCTCGCCGCCGCAGCCGAATCCGTGAACGTAGAGCATCGTGGGCTGGCCGTGGCCGCGCGATTCGTAGTAGATGCGCCCAGTTGGACGTTGTAGGTATGGCATCGCAATCTCCGAGGACGTGGGACCACCCTAGCCGCACTGAGCTACCAAATCAAGGGGTCAGTACCCTCGAGATTGCGCCCTGGTTAGGGCAATCCACCGGCCAGGGGCCTGGTTGTCCGGTTCCCACGACTCATGCGTCCTGCGCCCCCTGGGTGTTAGGGCAAGCCCCCAGCAGTGCGAGGTGTGACACATGACGCCCTCATATTTTCGTCATGCCCTCCCTGAAACCCCTGGGATGGATGGGGCCGGGTGCCGGGGGGCAAGCGAGCGCGGGGGTGCGATTGTAATTACAGAACCCCTGATTTCCAGCGGCGGCGTTTCCCCCAACAACTTGGGCATCCCCAGGGGTGCCGGGGCGTGGAATTGGGCCTTTGTGTCAAAGAATCGCTAAGTGCCCTCTTCTAGCCGCACCATTTTCTAAAATCCTCAGAACATAACGTTGTGGTGGCCTTACCTGAAGTTCCTTGACTCCGGGGGCCGCTCGATCACCTGCATCGGCTTGGCGTCGTGTATCACCACGTTCATCGTCCCTTCGCGATGGGAGACGACGCCGGTCACTATGAGGAACGGGGCCTTCAGCGCGTTGCGCAGGCGCTCGTAGGTCTTGGGCCAGGCTACAAGCGGCGCATGGCCGAACTCGTCCTCCAGCGTGATGAATACCGCCTTGGCGAGGGGCCGCTGCCTGCGCACCACCAGGCCGGCGATGGTCACGGTCGCGCCGTCAGGCATGTGGGGCAGCGCATCGCTGGGCAGCACGTTCGGCCCTAAGCGTTCGCGCATATAGGCCATGACGTGGCTAGCGGGATGCATACCCATGACGCTGTATTCGCGCTGCATCTCCTCGAACCCGCCTGCGGTGGCAAGGGGAGCCATGTCCTGCGCCACGGGGAGCGATAGCCTTAGCTGCTGGCCCACTGGCCTGTAACGCAGCCCTGCTTCCCAGCGGGCGCGACGGCGATCGGCGCACAGGCTGTCCAGCGCCCCGGCGTCAATCAGGCTGTCCACCTGCTGTTGCACCAGGCCCGTGCGTTCCATAAACTCGCCCAGGCTGGCGAATGGGCCGCCGCGCCTGCGGGCCTGCACCACGGCATCAATAGCAGCGCCCGCTATGCCACGCACATACGTCAGGCCAAGCCGTATGGCGTCGCCCTCGGCGGTGCACAGGCCATCGCTCTTGTTCACGTCGGGATGCAGCACGTCAACGCCGTGGCGCTTGGCATCCTCTTTCAGCGTCTCCGGGGTGTAGAACCCCATCGGCTGCTGGTTGAACAGTCCCAGGTAAAACTCCACGGGGTAGTAGTGCTTGAGCCAGGCCATCTGGAAAGCCGTGACGCCAAAGGCGAAGGCATGGGATTCGGGGAACATGTAATGCCCGTTGAACTTCCCGAAGATGCGCTTCGCCGTCGCTTCGTCCACACCCTTCGCCGCCGCGCCATCGCGGAAGCGCTCCCACCATTTCTGCACCAGCGCCTGCCCGTTGCGCCGCGTGAAGGCCCGCCGCAGATGGTCGGCCTCGGACGCCGAGAGGCCAGCGACGTGCATGGCGAGCTGGTTGACCTGGTCCTGGAACAGAATGATGCCCCACGTGCGCTGCAACACAGGCTCTTCCAGGGGGTGGTCGTACTCCAGGGGTTCCATGCCTGCCCGCCGCAGGATGTAGTGATGCACGCCATCGTTGGCCCCCACGCCAGGGCGCACCGCGCCCACCTCATGGGCCATATCGGTGAGATTCTGCGGCTTGATGCGCGGGATCGTTTGCATCTGCGCCGCCGACTCTACCTGGAAGATGCCGATGGTGTCGGCCTTGTGCATCATCTCGTACACCGCTTGATCGGCGAAGTCTATGCGCGAGAGGTCAACGACTTTCCCGTGGCGCTGCTGTATGGCACGGGTGGTGTCCTGCATCTGCGACAGCGCCCCCAGTGCGAGGAAGTCGATCTTGGCGAAGCGTGCCCTCTCGATAGAGTCCTTGTCCCAGTGCATCACATAACGCCCATCCATCGCGCTGGGTTGCACCGGCACAATCTCGGTGAGTGGGCTGGAGCCAATCACCATGCCTCCGGGATGCTGCGCCAGTTGCCGGGGGAATCCGTCTAACTCTCCCGCCAGCGCA
>SHYB01000006.1 GCA_009693015.1 Dehalococcoidia bacterium | reverse complement strand
CCCGCCGCCCTCGCCACCGCCAACTCTTTTACCACCACTGCCCTCACAAAGGAGACCGCGGACCGTCAGACAGCAATCACCGCGCTCCAAGCGGCGGTGCAAACCGCCTCCGCCTCCGGCCAGCAGTCCGCCTCTGCTGCTTCCGCCACCGCCAGACAGTACACCGATTCTGCCGTAGCCACAGAAGCCGCCGCACGCACAACTGGCCTCAACACCGTGACCGCCGCCGTCGATACCGAGCGCACCGCTCGTCAGGCGGCAAGCGCCGCAACCCTCACGTCTGCGCAACAGTATGCCGACGGCAAGATCACTTCGCTCCAGGTCTACGCCCTCTCCTCCGTAAACATCGCCGTGCCCACTGCTGACTCGCCGACTTTCTTCGTCTGGACCTCCGTGTGTAGCCCAGGAGACATCGCCATCTCCGGCGGCCTCGTCTATGACTACAGCAGGCTCGCCACTGGCGTACTAGACGCTCAGACCCAGGCGGGCGTGGTGCGGTCTGAACCTGACATCACTGACCCCACCAAAAAGACCTGGATATGGGCATTGCGCAATACAGCAGTGGGATCAAAGAACGCCTCCTTCACCCTGCTGTGCCTGGACCTCACACCCTAGCGCCGCCCTCTCGCCCGCCGCGCCCCCTACGCCAGATCGCGGCGCTGGAACGCCACCAGCGCTACGGTAAAGGACACCAGCGCCACCACCCCCAGCACAACAACATCCAGCGCGCGGAGGTGGCCGCCTTCTGCCACGGCAATGGGGTCGTAGTAGTAAAACAGCGATGCAGGCCCCAAAAAGCCGATTGCCCCCCACAGGGACGCCATGAAGTCCACAAAGTACAGCGCAACGACGATCCCCGCTGCCATGCCCATCGCCGATCCGCCGTCAGAGGAAAGCGCCGAAAGCAGAAAAGCCACGCCGCCTAGAGCCAACCCCAGCAGAAACGCGTTCCCCGTCACCAGCGCCAGCGCGCCGTAGTCCACGCCCTCCACGCCGTACACCCTCGCGCCCGCCCACGTACCCCCCAGGCTGACGCCCAGCAGCGCCGCCAGCGCCACGGTCATCGCCAGCGCCTTCGCCGCCACCAGGCGCCAGCGCGCCAGCGGCCTCGCCAGCAGCAGAAACGCCGTCCCCCGCTCGATCTCCCGCGCCAGCGCTCCAGACGCGGCGGAAATCACGAAGCCGGACAGGATCACCAGAAATACCGGGTGCCGGTAGCCAATGGCGATGTATCCGTTGGGCGTATCCACCAGCCCGCCCTGCGCCCGCAGCAGCGATTGAAACGCCGGCGGCAACGACCGCATGAAATCGCTGATCGCCGTCCCAAACGTCTCATACGTCCCCACAATCAGCACGGAAAAGCCGAACAGCCCCAGCGCCAGCAGCGCCAGCCCCAGCCGCTGCCCGCGCAACGTCACCAGCCCTATCCATCTCACGTCCCGCCTCCCGGACCGCTCCCGCCGGATCCTCGATAGTACTCAAGAAATACGTCCTCCAGGCTGGGACGCTCGATGAGCAGGTCGGCCACCTCGTGGCCCGCCAGCGCCCTGAGCAGCGGCGTGATGTCCCCTGCGACCCTGATGCGCCACCGTGCCCCCGTGCGCTCCACCACCTCCACCCCCGCAATGGCAAAATCATCCGGCGGCGCCCCCCGGAACTCCACCACCGCCACCCGCCCGCTGCGCCGCCGCAACGCCTCCACCCGCTCCAGGGCCACCAGCGCCCCCTGGCGGATGATCGCCACCCGCTGGCAGATCGCCTCCACCTCGGACAGCACATGCGACGATAGAAACACCGTGCGGCCACGTTCGCTGCACTCCCGCACCAGGGAGAAGAACACCTGCTGGGTGAGCGGGTCCAGCCCCTGCGTCGGCTCGTCCATGATCAGCAGCTCCGGGTCATGCTGCATCGCCTGCACCAGCGCCAGCTTGCGGCGCATCCCGCTGGAATACCCCTTGATGCGCCGCCGCAGCGCTGCCTCTCCCAGCTCCAGCCGTTCGCACAGCATCCGCCTCCGCGCCCGCGAATCCGTGTGCTGCAGCCCGTCCAGGTAGGCCAGAAGCTCCTGGCCGCTCATCCCCTCGTAAAAGGCAGACGCGTCCGGCACGTACCCCAGGCGACGTTTCACCTCCACCGGCGCCGACCACGGATCCAGGCCAAAGACCCGCACCGCCCCTCCCGTAGGGCGCAGAAACCCCAGGATGATCCGGATCGCCGTGCTCTTCCCCGCGCCGTTGGGGCCCAAGAACCCCAATACCTCGCCCGCCTCCAGCGAAAGGTCCAGCCCCGCCAGCGCCTGCACCCTCCTGAAGCGCTTACTCACGCCCTCCAGCACCACCACCGGCGATGTGTTCACCGCCATCCGCGTAACGCTGTCGCCGCCTGCTTCAGCTTACGCCGCCTGCTTCAGCGGGTATTGCAACACCACGGCATCGAAGCCCTGGTCGGCCCCCGCGCTCACCGTTGGCTCGGCGTCGCCCGGGTTCACAAAGATCATCGCCTGGCGTCCCAGCTTCTTCCCACCGCACTCCATCACGCCCGCCACCACCACGTAATACTGCCCCTTGCTCCCCTTCGCGCTCGGGCCGACAATCTTCCCTCCTGGCCCCGCGGCAATGTGGTACGCCGCCATCCCGTCCGCCTGCCGCTCGATCACCGGCGTGCACGCCGCCTTCCCCTTCTCCCCCTTCCCCGTCTCCACCCCCTTGGAGATGCCGCGTCCCGCCTTCTTGATCAGCTTGTCGCGGGACTCCGGCATGTAAAACGTCCCCAGCACCGGCTCCGCGCGCAGCGTGAAGAACTCCATCCCCTGCGGCCCGGAAGCAAACGGCCCATACGGCGTGTACTCATCCGTGTAATGCACATACACCGGCGGCATGGCGTGCCGCCCGAACGTGCTCCCTTCCGAGCCGAAAAACACCTGGAACTGGTCGCCCATATGGAAGTGCGGCCTCCCCACGGAGTTCGGGGGCGATGTCACCATGAACCCCTGCGGCCCCGGCTGCAACTGGCCCGACAGCCCAAAATAGTTCAGCACCTTCCGCGGCGTGCCGTCGCCGCCCATCGCCTCGGTGACCTTCGCCTCTTGCTTCGTCGCCATCAGCATGTCATGCCTCCTCTGTACCCTCGTTCCAGTGGCACAGATAATACACCCGCCCGCAACCTGTGTCCTCATCGTATAATCCCCCCGTCGCCGCCGCCTGCCTGCGCCCTTGAAGGAACGCTTGCACGCCAAGCCCCGCGAGCGTGAAAAGGTGAAAATGCCTGCTCCTCTCCCAAAGCGCTGGGATCGTGAAGCGGACGTCGTCGTGCTCGGCTCCGGCGCTGCCGGCCTGGCCGCCGCCACCCTGGCCCACGACGGCGGCGCAAAGGTACTCCTCCTGGAGAAGGCCGCGCTCTTCGGCGGCACCACCGCCGTCTCCGGCGGCCTGTCCTGGATCCCCCTCAACCGCCACATGGCCGCCCTCGGCGTGGCCGATTCCCGCAACGCTGCCCTCCGCTACCTGCGCCGCCTCGCCCTCGGCCGCGCCCCCGACGATTCACTTATCGAAACCTACCTGGACACCGCCCCCAAAGTCATAGACTACCTCGAGGCGCATACCCCCGCACGCTTCTACGCCCCGCGCGACTACGCCGACTACTACTCCTTCCTCCCCGGCGGCCTCCCCCACGGGCGCTCCCTGGACAACCGCCCCTTTGACGCCGTGCAGCTTGGCCCCTGGGCGGAGCGCCTGCGCCGCAGTCATACCTTTCCTCCCCTGACGGTCGACGAGCGCGCCGCCCCAGACTTCGAGTTGATGGGCCGCCGCTATGAGCAAGACATCCGCACCATGGGCAGCGCCCTCGTCGCCTCGCTCGTCAAAGGCCTCCTCGACCGTGGCGTGGGATTACTGAGCACCACACCTGGCAGAGAACTTATCCTAAACGACAAGAGCGAGGTGATCGGCGTCCGCGCCGAGCATCAAGGCGCGCCGTTCTTCGCCGCCGCCCGCCGTGGCGTCATCCTCGCCTCCGGCGGCTTCGAATGGAACCGCGAGCTGATGCGCGCCTTCCTGCCGCTGGAGATCACCCACTCCCTCACCCCGCCGTCCAACGAAGGCGATGGCCTCCTCATGGCTATGGATGCCGGCGCCCTCCTGGGCAACATGGGCGAAGCGTGGTGGATGCCCGCATCCTCCGACCCCACCGAAGAGTACGACGGCAAGCGCCTCAGCAAGTTCACCCCGGGACGCGGCGCGCCCGCCAGCATCATGGTCAACCGCTACGGCCGCCGCTTCGCCAACGAGTCCACCATGTACAACGACCTTCCCCGCGCCTTCGCCGCCTTCGACCCCGTGCGGCAGGAGTACCCCAACCTGCCCTGCTGGAACATCTTCGATCACTCCGTGAAGTCCAGCGCCATGCTCTTCACCGTCATGCCGGAAGACCCCGCGCCTGACTGGCTGCCCCAGGCCCCCACGCTCCGCCAGCTCGCCGCCAACGTCGGCATTGACCCTGACGGCCTCGTAGCGTCGGTGGAGCGCTTCAACGCCTACGCCGCCGAAGGCGTGGACCCCGACTTCCATCGCGGGCGCTACGGCTTCGGCCCCTCGCCTGAGCCCAAGCCCGCCCCCCTCATCACCCCGCCGTTCTACGCCATCCCCGTGCACGCCGGGGCCATCGGCACCAAGGGCGGCCCGCGCATCAACCGCCACGGCCAGGTGCTGCGAGCCACGGGAGGCGTCATCCCCAGCCTCTACGCCGCGGGCAACGCCGCCGCCGGCATCTTCGGCCAGGCCTACCCCGGTGGCGGCGGCACCATCGGCACCGCCCTCGTCTTCGGTTTTCTCGCTGGCAAAGCCGCGGCCCAAGAGCAACCGCGGGCGCTGCGCTGAGGGGAGTGCTGCCAAACTGGAACGCCTCAGCTCGCTGCCCTCACGCGGTAGCATCCCTCCTGGGATAAGTCCAGAGAGAGGCGAGGCCCCTCTCTGGCAGGGGTTACAGGGGATGTGCCCCTGTCCTCTCTTTCAACATATGCGGGTGGGCGGGCGGAAACAACGACGTTTGCAGCCCATGCGCGGCAGCATCCTGCATCATGGCCGGAGCAAACAGGGCGGCCAGCCCTCTGCGCTCATTGGCTGGGTCGGCGGCCTGTGGCCGCCGGGGCGCGCTGCACCAGCTCCACCGTCTGCCCATCGCAATCGTAGATCATGCACGCCGCGCCGATGTCCGTCTCTGGGATGACCCTGCCCCCGTACTCCGGCACTTCCTTCAGCAGCCCCCGCAAGTCGCCCACCGTCAGGCGCATCGAGCACAGCCCCGGGCGGTTCGTCACCCACTCCCGCGCCGGCTTCGTGGGATGCGTTGGATAATGCATCAGCTCCAGCTCCATGCCGTCCTTCAGCAAAAACGCCAGCTCTAGGCGCATCGGCCACGGCATGCGCAGCAGCTTCGCCGTCGCCGGCCATGACGATTCGCGCTGCAGCATGAACGTAAAGCCCAGTAGCTCCTCGTAAAAGCGCCGCGTCCTTGGCAAGTCATGCGCCACATGCGCCAGGTGGCGGAACCTGCTCGCCGGCCATGCCGGGTCAATCGGCGGGCGCTTGTCCGGGTCGCGCGGCCCCTTCGCCCCCTGCGTCGTGCGCATATCCACCAGCTCCAGCACCTGCCCGTCCGGGTCCAGCACGCAGCATGACTGGCCCAGGTTTGTATCCTCCAGCACCTTGCCGCCGTAGCGCGGCGTCTTCGCCAGCAGCCCCGGCAAATCCTTGATGTCCAGCGACACGAACTGCAACCCCGCACGATTGGGAACCCACGTGCAGCGCCCCTGCGTCCCCTGCGTGGCGAAATCGTAGAACTCGCAGACGTAGTGATCGCGGCGCAGCCAGGCGATCTGCAACTCCATCGGCCACGGCATCCCCAGCAGCTTCGCCGTGTCCTTGCGGCTGGAAACGCGACGCTCCATGAAGTCGAAGCCCAGCACCTCCTGGTAGAAGGTGAGCGTCTTCTCGAGATCGCGGCAGGTATGCGCCGCATAACGGAACGAGACGTTGCTTGCCATGCTTGACCCTCCTGTGCAACCTCCGGCGGGCGCATGCTAGCTGCTCCCGCCGCCAAGGGCAAGCCGCACCCCGATGCTATACTGGACGACGCTCCGGCACACCCGTCGCACCGGCACACCCGCGCCCTTCGCAAGATGCGCGTATCCCAGCGAGGCCCCCATGACCGCTATCCTCCACGGTGTCACCGTGCTCGATTTTGGACGCTACATCGCCGCGCCCTTCTGCTGCCAGCTCCTCGCCGATCTCGGTGCAAACGTCGTCCGCGTGGAGCGCCCCGGCGGCGAGGCCGACCGCCAGCGCGGCCCCTGGGCCCCCAACGGCGACAGCCTCTACTTCGCCGCCATCAACCGCAACAAGCGCGCCATCACCCTCAACGTGCGCCACAAGAAAGGCGCCGAGCTGCTCGCCCGCCTCGTCGCCCATGCCGATGTCCTCGTACACAACCTTCCCGCATCCCGCGCTCAGGCCCTGCGGCTCGACTACCCCGCCATCCAAGGGCACAATCCCAAGCTGATCCATCTCGCCATCTCCGGCTTCGGCGCCACTGGCCCCCGCGCCAACGACCCCGCGCTCGACGCCGTCTTTCAGGCCATGTCCGGCGGCATGGCCTCCAATGGCGCAGCGGGGCAGCCGCCCTTTCCCAGCCATATCCCGTATGTCGACTTCGGCACAGGCGTCTACGGCGCGCTCGCCATCGTCAGCGCCCTCTACCACCGCAAGAGCACCGGCGCGGGGCAGATGATAGACCTCGCCCTGTACAACACCGCCCTCTCCTTCGTCGTCGGCTACGGCGCGCTGGCCGATTTCGCCCACAACGGCGTCGCCCGCCAAAACGTCGGCGCCGACTTCATCTACGCCGTTGGCGGCACGTTCCCCGCCAAGGACGGCCACGTCACCGTCAACTGCGTCACCGACGCCATGTTCGAAGACCTGTGCAAGGTCATCGCCCGCCCCGACCTAGCGCTCGACCCGCGACTCAAAGGCGATGGCCCCCGCTACCAGCACCGCGCTATCGTCAACGCCGCCATCGCCCCGTGGATCGCCCAGCGCACCGCGCGTGAAGCGGTGGAAGCGCTGGCCAAGGGAGGCGTCCCCGCGGGGCCGGTGCGGACCGTCGCTGCCCTCGCTGACGACCCCCAGGTGCAGGCTGCGGGGTCAGTGCAGCAGATCGAACAGCCCGGCATCGGACAAGTGCCCGTCTCCCCCTTCGTCCCCCGCATGCAAGGCAGCGTTCCCATCGCCCGGCCCGCCCCCGGCGTCGGCCAGCACAATGCCGAAGTCTACAAGGCTCTCCTCGGCTTGGACGCAACGCAGCTTCAGCAGCTCGCCGCCGAAGGCGCGGTCTAGGGCTACCCCACCGGCGCCTTCACCCCGTACACCCGCGCCGTATTCTCCCACGTCGCCTTGCGCCGTATCTCCCCCGTGGACGCCGCGAACGCCACCGCCACCGCCTGCCGCGACTTGGGGTACGTCCCGTCCGGGTGGGGGTAATCGGACGCCCACATCACGTTCTCCACCCCCACATCGGGGATCAAACGCACCCCCACGCGATCGTCCTGGAACGTCGCCATCATCTGGCGGCGGAACTGCTCGCTGGGCAGGCTCTTCAACCGCACCTCGGGAAGCGTCTTCTGGTAATAGATACGGTGCTCGAAATCCATCTTCTCCAGCACGAACGGTATCCAGCCGATCCCCGATTCGCCCAGCACCACGCGCAGCTTGGGGTGGCGCTCCAGGATGCCGCTGAACACCACGCTGGTGAGAATCTCGTCCATCTGCGTATTGAACGCCCCCGTGCGCGCCAGGATCGCCCACGACCCCGTGCCGTGCTTGCCGTCCTTGGGCAGCGGCAGCGAATGCCACCCGCCCGCGATGTGCGCGCTGATCACCAGCCCCGTCTCCTCCGCCGCGCTCCACAGCGGCTCCCACATCGGGTCGAAGATCGGCGTCTTCCCCGCAAACGCATCGAACACCGCGCCCCGCAGCCCCAGCCCCGCGATGCGATACACCTCCTGCGTCGCCTCCTCCGCCCCGTCCGTGGGCAGCACCGCCTGCCCTATCAGCCGGTCGGGCGAATCCTGGCAGAACCCCGCCAGCCACGTGTTGTACGCCACAATGCAGGCATCCTTCAGCTTGAAGTCCTTGAACCCCCATTGCAGCAGCGGATAGATCACCTGCGCGTAGATGCCGTCGCCGTCCATGTCCTGCAAGCGATACTTCGCCGTGGACGGGCGATACACCCCCCGCTCCGGCTCCTCCGGCACGCCATTCACCTGCAGCGGCGACATATCCCCCACCGATTGCCGCGAGCCGTGGTAGCCCCAGACCGCCCCTTCCTTCACCCAGTTCGTCCTGCCGTTCGCCGTCACCACCCTCGGCGCGCGATCGCGCCACGCCGCGGGCAACCCCTCCTCCCACAGCTTCGCCGGGAGATAAGAAAGGTCCAGGTGATCGTCGCCGGACATCAGTTCGTAGTGCATCGTCTTGCCTCCTCAGAACCTTTGCCATAAAAGTCCATGGGCCTTAGATTGATCCTATCCGTCAATCCTGTCCTGGGGTAAGTCCAGAGAGGAGCTTCGCTCCTCTCTGGCAAGGGTACAGGGGATGTGCCCCTGTACCCTCTCTTCATACCCCCTTCCCGGAAAGAGCTTGTCCTGAGTCCCCCGAAGGAAAGGGGGCAGGGGGATGGTTCGTTGCATCATTTCTAAACATGTCACGGCGCATATCACTGCCGTAGTTTACCTCGGCAGTTCAAGCCCCCGCGTGGCAATAATGTTCCGCTGGATTTCCGACGACCCCCCGGAGATCGTCAGCACCGGGCTGGCGCGGTGGTACTTCTCCACCTCTCCTCCCAGCGGGGCCAGCGCCGAGCTGGGCCGCAGTTGCCCATACAGCCCCATGATCTCCACGCCCGCGCGACCCACCCGCTGCGCGAACTCCCGCAGGTACAGCTTCAAGATGGACGCCTCGATGTTCGGCACGCTGCCCTGGCCCAGCAGCCACGCCATGCGATAGCTGATGCTGCGCACCGCTTGCGCCTGCACCACCAGCTCCGCCAGCCGCCTCCTCACCAGCGCGTCCTCTATCAGCGGCGACCCGCCTCCGGGGCGCGGCTGCTTCGCATGCCAAATGATCAGTTCCAACTGCCGTATCACCCCGCTAACAGGGAAAAACCGCTCCAGGTCCAGCGCCGTCGCCAGGTAATACCAGCCCTTGTTCGGCTCCCCCAGCAGGTTGCGCCGCGGCACCCGCACATCGTCGTAAAACACGATGTTCGTGCGATGATCCCCCGCCGTGTAGATCGGCTGCACCGAGAGGCCGCGGCTGTGCGCGTCCACGATAAACAGCGAGATGCCCTTATGCTTCGGCGCCTGCGTGTCCGTGCGCGCCGCCAGCCACACGTAGTCCGCCACATGCGTCTCCGTGTTGAAAATCTTCTGGCCCCGCAGCACGTACTCGTCGCCGTCCTCCCGTGCCGCTAGCTGGAGCGACGCCAGGTCCGACCCCGCCTCCGGCTCGGTGTACCCCAGCGCGAAGGCAATCTCCCCCCTGGCGATCCCCGGCAAGAACTCCCGCTTCTGCCCGTCCGACCCGTACAGCATCAGGCACGGCCCAACAATGCTGGGGCCGGTGCCCAGCTGGGGCGCGTCAGCGTACTCCATCTCCTCCGCCAGAATGAAGCGGTGCATCACCGTCTTGCCCAGCCCACCGTACTCCGCGGGCCACGTCAGCCCTAGCCAGCCACGCTTCCCCATCTCCCGCAGGAACCGCCGCCCGTGCCGCCCCAGGCCGTTCCCCCACTCGCCCGACTGCCTCTCCTCCACCACCTCCCGCGTCAGATGCGCCCGCAGGAATTCGCGCACCTCCTCCTGAAAGGCTTGCAGCTCCGGCGCCACGGGGTAATCCAGCAGGTAGCCCATGCCCTCCCCTAGCGGGGCGCCCCCGCTGCCATCGCGGGCATCGCCCGCTCCACGCGCCGCAGGTGAAAATCGGCATCGCCCAGCAGGTTCGTCAGCGGCTTCAGGCGCAGGAAATACATCTGCATCGCGTGATCGGTGATCAGGCCGATCCCCCCATGGACCTGGTGTCCCGTGTCCATCACCCGCGCCGCCGCCTGCGCCACGAACGCCTTCGCCAGCGACGCCTCCAGCGCGTACTCCTTCCCCTCCGCGATGCGTTGCGCCAGTTGGTACGCCATCGCGCGCGAGATGTCCGTGTCCACCGCCATATTCGCCAGGTGGTGCTGCACCGCCTGGAAATTGCCGATCGGCCTGCCGAACTGCACCCGCGACTTGGCATAGTCCCGCGTCATCTCCAGCACCCGCTGCGCCATCCCCGCCATGACCATGCACTGCATCGCCGTGCCCAGCACCAGCGCTTGCTCCAGCGCCGCTTCGCCATCTGCGATCACCTCCTCCACCGCCGCCCCGTCCAGCGTCACCACGTCCTGCTTATCCCACCCCGCCGTGCGCAGCGGCGCCGCCGTCACCCCCGCCTGCCGCCGCCGCACGATGCACACCACCGTGCGCCCGCCTCCATCCTTCGCCGCCACCAGCAGATGCGTCGCGCTGCCCGCGTACGGCACAAAGCACTTTTCCCCATGCACGCGCCCGCCTTGCAGCCTGGTCACCAGGCCATCCGTCCGCCACACTCCCGCCGCCTCCGTCCACGCCAGCGTCAGCAATGCCTCGCCGCTGGCCACCATTGGCAGGTACCGCGCCCGCTGCTCCCTAGCACCGTGCGACGCGATGACCTCGCCGCACAGCACCGTCCACATATATGGCGCGGGAAACAGCGCGCGGCCCATCTCATCCAGCACAATCGCCGCATCCAGGAACGAGCGTCCGCCGCCCCCGTACTCCTCCGGCGCCAGCATCCCCAGCCAGCCCAGCGCCGCGATCTGCCGCCACAGCCCCACGGGGAACCCGTCCTCGTCCTGCTCCATCGCCCGCACCACCGGCAGCGGGCACTGCTCCCCCAGCACCGCCCGCACGCTCTGGCGCAGCATCTCCTGCTCCCCGGTGAACCCCAGCCCTGGACTAAGCTCCACGCGCATCCCCTTGCGCCATCCCCTGACCCCGTGGCGCGCGCCCATTCTACGGGCGTGCGTCATGCGGCGCAAACAAGAAGGCGTGCCTGTGTGCCCCGCGCTCCGTTCACCCTGAGGTCGAGTCCGCGAAGACTCGCGATCACATCGGAGCACTCGAAGGGGGTATCCGCACGGAGCGCTCCCAGTGCAGGCGCGAGCAACAAGGCCTGCCCCTCTTGCGCGGCAGCATCCCATCCTGGGGTCAGTCCAGAGAGGGGCGAAGCCCATCTTTGGCAAGGGTACAGGGGATGTGCCCCTGTACCCTCCTGCAACGTTTGCAGGTGGGCGGGTGGGAGCAACGAGCTCTGCCACAAGCGACGCGGCAGCACATACCCCCTCTCCATCTCGGATGGAGAGGGCCGGGGTGAGGCCCCGCTCCCCCTGATGCAATCCCCCGCCTTCCGTCGTATCATAGGCTCCGCCTACCCTCGTCCCAAAGGAGACGCCCATGACCTACACTTCGCTCCGAGTCGAACATGACGGCCGCATCGGACGCATCGTCTTCAACCGCCCGGAACGCATGAACGCCCTCACCGCCAAGGCGCCGCTGGAGTTCCCCAAGGCCATCGAAGAGCTGACCCTCGACAAGGACGTCCGCGTCATCATCTGGAAGGGCGACGGCCGCACCTTCAGCGCCGGCTTCGATAAGAACGTCAACCAGGACGAGGTCGGCTGGCACAGCATCATCGAAGAAGCCCTCGGCAGCCGCGAGTGGATCGACGGCCTCCTGCAGATCTGGTCGTGCCCCAAACCCGTCATCGCCCAGTTGCACGGCTACGCTGTCGGCTTCGGCGGCCTCCCCCTCCTCTTCTGCGACCTCCGCTATTCCTCCGACGAGTTCAAGGTCTTCATGGCCGCGGGTAACACCGGCTCCTTCCTCGGCGAAGTCTGGGCCTGGTTCATCGGCCTCACCGCCGCCAAGGAGTTCACCTTCCGACCCAACAACCGCCTCACCGCCCAAGAGCTCTACAACTTCGGATTGCTCAACCGCATCTACCCCCTTGCCGACTTAGAACAGCAAGTCGAGACCATCGCCGCCGAAATCTCCCGCACCGACCCCGTTTTCCTGCGCATGCAGAAGATCGGCCTCAACCGCCACTGGGAGATCAACGGCTTCCGCGAGCGCATCCACGCCACCAAGGACATGGACCTCATGCTCCACTGGTCGCCCTTGGGCCAGGCCAACTACGAAGCGCTCAAAGCCTTCGGCGGCGATAGGCGCAAGATGGCTGAAGCCCAGCTCAAAGACCCCGACTACTGGAAGAAGCTCAAGCCACCGCCCCCGTAGCCGTCGACTCCGTTCGCCTTGAGGCACTCGAAGGGTGGCTCGAACGGAGCGCGCCACTGGGCGGGAGCAACGGGGCCACCTCTTGGAGCAGCAGCAGCCCGTCGTGGGGTATGTCCAGAAAGGGGTTGAACCCCATTCTGGCAAGAGTACAGGGGATGTGCCCCTGTACTCCCTCTTTTCTCACCCCCTTCCAGGAAAGGAAGGGGTAGGGGGATGGCTCGTCGCCCCTGTAACCGTGGTGCGTCCAACTGTGCAGCCACGCGGCCGCACCCCTCGCCCCTCCCTCGTTGACACCCCAGGGCCATCGCCGTACGCTAGGCCGCGCCGCGTGTACACACCCCGGCAAGGAGACTCGCCATGCCCGCTCTCGTCATCCACTCCTCCGATTCCCACCTCATTGAAGAGCCCACCCTCTGGAGCACGCGCATCGAAAAGCCCTTCGCCGGCCGCGAACCGCGCATGATCGCCGAACCCACCGGCGATTGGTTCTACGCTGACGGCATCCGTCTGCAATCCCCCGTCGGCGGCACCCTCGCCGGCATCCGATTCAAAGACCAGGACAAGCTCACCCAGGAGACCCGTTGGACAGAGGTCGTCCCCGGCGCCTACCAGCCCGCCGCCAAGCTCAAGGACATGGACGCCGACGGCATCTACGGCGAGGTGATCTATCCCACCCTCGGCATGCACATCTTCCGCCTGCCCGACCCGCGCCTCATCGAGGCCTGCTTCCGCGCCTACAACGACCACATGGCCGAGTTCTGCAGCGCCGCTCCCAAGCGCCTCAAAGGCGTCGCCCTCATCTGCCTCGACGATATCCCCACCGCCGTCCGCGAGCTGGAGCGCGCCGCCAAGAACGGCTTCACCTCCGCCATGATCGCCGTGTACCAGTCCGAGGAGGACTGCTACGAAAAGCCCCGCTACGACCCCTTCTGGGCCGCCGCCCAAGACCTGTCCATGCCCCTCGCCCTCCACATCGGCACCAACCGCACCGCGCCGCGCGCCACCTCAGACAAGCGCGGCGACCCTTCCCTCATGCTCAAGGTGCTCACCAACCCGTCCTCCTACGTCACCGCCGTCCACTGGGTGCAGCTCTCCATCGCCGATATGGTCTTCTCCTCCGTCTTCGAGCGCTTCCCCAAGCTCCAGGTCGTCTCCCTGGAGCACGAAGGCGGCTGGGCGCCCTACTTCATCGAGCAGATGGACTACACCTACACCCAGCGCGGCCGCAAGGCAAACTGGGTGCGCTTCAAGGGCTCCACCCGCCCCAGCGACTTCTTCCGGCGCAGCGTCTCCATCAGCATCCAGGAAGACGCCTTCGCCATCAAATCGCGCGACATCATCGGCGTGGACAACCTCCTCTGGGGCGACGACTACCCCCACGCTGAAAGCACCTATCCACACACCCAGGAAATTCTCGCCAAGATGTTCGCCGGCGTCCCCGAATCCGACAAAGCCAAGATCCTCGGCGCCAACACCCGCCGCCTCTACCGCTTCTCCTAGCCGCGACCTCACGTATCTTGTCATTGCGGCGTCCGTCGTTCCCCCGAAGGTCAAGACTCGCAATCCCATCGGAGCGGGAACCCGGGGGCCTATTGGTGGCACAGACGCTTACGGCAACCTGGCGGGACGGCATGACCTTTCCAACCCCCTCTCCCTCAGGGAGAGGGTTGGGGTGAGGGCACACCGCAACCACGCTCGTCCTTCTCATTATGAGCGCAGCGAAGAATCTCCCACCTCTTCCCCCGTCCACGGGGGAAGAGTGAGATAGGGGCCTCCCTCGCCCCTGGTGAGCAACGACACTTGTCACCGCGGTGCTGCCCCGCCCCCCTCACGCCCTTGCAGGCGGCGGCTGCTCCGCCCTGCTCTGCCGCTCCAGATAATGCCGCACCAGCGAAAACACCGCCTCCGCCGTCTCCTCCTTGAACGCCTGCCTCCCGCCGCCGAACACGCTCCGCTCCGCCAGCGCATACCCGTCCCGGCACGCGATCGCCATAAACACCGTCCCCACCGGCTTGTCCCCCCTCCCGCCCCCCGGCCCCGCCACCCCCGATTCCGCCACGCCGATGTCCGTATCCATCAGCTCCCGCACCCCCTGCGCCATCGCCAGCACGCACTGCGCGCTCACCGACCCCTCCTGCTCCAGCACCGCCTGCGGCACGCGCAGCACCTTCGCCTTGGGCATGTTGGCATACGCCGTCACCCCGCCCACAAAGTAGCGCGAGCTTCCCGGCACGCTGTTCAGCAGATGCCCGATATACCCTCCCGTGGTGCTCTCCGCCGTGGCGATCGTCTTCCCCTGCGCCGTCAGCAGCGCCGCGATCTCCGCTACCGCAGCCTCAATCTTCCCCATGTCCCCTCCTGTCGCTTGTCTCCGCGCGCGCCCCGCCTGCGGCTATGCGCATCGCCGCGGCGCCTGCCCGCGACATTCCTCGTAGCTGCTATGCTTGGTGCCGCAGCGCCACTATACCCCACCGTCCACGGAGCGTCATGCCCAGCCCGCACGACTCCCCTGCCCCTCGCGCCGCCCTGCGGGAGGTCGCGCTGCTCTTCCTGCGCCTCGGCCTCACCGCCTTCGGCGGCCCCGCCGCGCACATCGCCCTCATGCGCGACGAGGTCGTGCGCCGCCGCCGCTGGCTGGACGACCAGACCTTTCTCGATATGGTAGGGGCCACCAACCTCATCCCCGGCCCCAACTCTACCGAGATGGCCATTCACCTCGGCCATCGCCGCGCCGGCTGGCCCGGTCTCCTGTTGGGCGGCGTGCTCTTCATCCTCCCCGCCGCGCTCATCGTCGGGGTGCTGGCGGCGCTCTACGTGCGCTACGGCACGCGGGCGCAGGCGGAGTGGCTGCTCTACGGCGTCAAGCCCGTCATCATCGTCATCATCATCCAGGCGGTGCTCGCTCTCGGCCGCCGCGCCGTCAAAGGGCCTGCCCTCGCTCTCATCGGCGGCGCAGCGCTGGCCCTCTACCTCCTCGGCGTCAACGAACTGCTCCTGCTCGCCGCCGCTGCCCTCGCCGCCGCCCTGCTGCGCCACGGCCCCCGCCTCCGCGATATGGGCCACGCCGTCTTCGCCCTCCCTCTCCTCGGCGCGCCCGCCGCCGCCTCCGCCGTCGCCGGCTTCAGCACAGCCACCCTCTTCCTCACCTTCCTCAAGATCGGCGCCGTACTCTACGGCAGCGGCTACGTCCTCCTCGCCTTCCTCCGCGCCGATTTCGTCGAGCGCCTCGGCTGGCTCACCGAGCAGCAGCTCCTCGATGCTATCGCCGTGGGACAGGCCACGCCAGGCCCTGTCTTCACCACCGCCACCTTCGTCGGCTACATCCTCGGCGGCTGGCAGGCCGCGGCCCTCGCCACCGTCGCCATCTTTCTCCCCTCGTTCGTCTTCGTCGCCCTCCTCGCCAAAATCCTTCCCCTGGCGCGCCGCTCGCCCATCGTTGCTGCGCTGCTCGATGGCGTCAACATCGCCTCCCTCGCCCTCATGGCCGGCGTCGCCTGGCAGCTGGGTCGCGCCGCCATCGCCGATTGGTTCACCGTGCTGCTGGCCCTGGCCGCCGCCGTCCTCCTCTTCCGCACCCGCATCAACTCCTTCTGGCTTCTCCTCGCCGCCGCAGGCGCGGGCCTCGCTGCACGGGCAGCAGGGGTGTGAGCAGGGCAGTGTTGCCTAACCCCCTAGCCCTGGAGGAGTGCAGAGGAGGCCCTGCCTCCTCTGACGGGGTTCACAAGGGGTGTCCCCTTGTCCCTCTCTCAAAACGTAAGTGGGCGGGCGGGAACAACGACGCCTGTCTCTGTTGTACGGCAGCGGTCACGGGCAACAGGGGTTGCGGTTCCCTTGACACCTCCCCTCCCTCCGTAGTACCACTGCGCTACCGCCACCACACCCAGCGACCAAGGATCCCCCCATGCCCGTCCCAACATTCGACCCCCTCTCCCTCGCCGCCCCCGCCGCCCTCCGCGGCCTCGCCCCCTACCCCTTCCCCATGCCGGGCCCCATCATCAACTTCCGCGGCGGCGTCCCTGACCCCGTCACCTTCCCCTTGCGCGACCTCGCCGACGCCGCCCAGCGCGTCCTCCGCGACGACCCCACCGCCCTCCAATACGGCTACACCTCCGCCTACCAGCGCCTCAGCGACTATCTCATCTCCCGCTACGCCCGCGACGACGGCCGCACCCTCAATCCAGACCAGATCAGCATCAACGCCGGCGCGGGGCAAGCCATCGCCCTCGCCTGCACCGCCTTCGTCGCCCCCGGCGACGCCGTCATCCTCGAAGCCCCCACCTTCGCCTGGGCCCTCCGCATCTGGAAGATGCACGATGCCCACACCACCGGCATCCCCGTGGACGGCGACGGCCTCCAGACCGACGCGCTGGAGACAAAGCTCCGCCAACTGCGCAGCGAGGGCCGTCCCATCAAGCTGCTCTACACCGTCCCCAGCTTTCACAACCCCACCGGGGCCGTCCTCAGCGCCGGCCGGCGCCGCCGCCTGCTGGCCCTCGCCGCCGAGTACGGCTTCCTCATCCTGGAAGACAACACCTACCGCGAGTTCCGCTTTGAAGGGGATCTCCCCCCATCGCTCTTCGCCCAGGACGCTGGCGGGCGCGTCGTCAGCATCGGAACCTTCAGCAAGATCATCGCCCCCGGCGTCCGCATCGGCTGGGCCGCGGGCCACCCTGACGTCGTCCGCGCCCTCGCTGCCGTCCGCGGCGACCTCGGCGCCAGCCCCTGGATGGCCGGCGTCGTCGCCGACTACGCCTCCTCCGGCAAGCTCGACGCCCACATCCGCGACATCGTCCCACTCTACCACGCCAAACGCGACCGCATCGTCGCCTCCCTCAGCGAGCGCTGCGCCCCCTACCTGCGCTGGCGCACCCCGCCCGGCGGCTTCTTCATCTGGGTGACCATTGCCGATGGCATTGACCCCACCAAGCTCGCCGCCGCCGCCGAGCTAGAAGGCATCTCCTACTCCGCAGGCCACCTCTACATGGCCGACGCCTCCGCCCGCAACACCTTCCGCCTCTCCTACAGCCACCTCTCCCTCGCTGAAATCGACCGCGGCATCGCCGCCCTCGGCCGCGCCCTCGCCCGCTGCGCCCCGTAGCCCCACCCCACCAGGCAGGAAATGCCGGGAACGCCTTTCCGGGAAAGAGGTTTCCCCAGTATCCCTATCTTGGCGGGGCGTGGGGTTACTGATACGCTGTTCGTTGTACTTTCTAGTGGAGGCCCCTTGTGACCCAAAAAGCCCCGGCCGTTCCTGGCCCCGTGACCATGGAAAAGCTCGTCTCCCTTGCCAAGCGCCGCGGCTTCGTCTTCCCCTCCAGTGAAATCTACGGCGGACTCGGCTCCACCTGGGACTACGGCCCCCTCGGCGTCCTTATGAAAAACAACGTCAAGGCCGCCTGGTGGCGCGCCATGGTCCAGGAGCGCGACGACATCGTCGGCCTCGATGCCGCCATCCTCATGCACCCCCGCGTCTGGGAAGCCTCCGGCCACGTCGCCGGCTTCGCCGATCCCCTCGTGGACTGCAAGGCCTGCAAGCAGCGCTTCCGCGAAGACCACCTCTGGGTCGGCTGGGCGGAGAAAGAAGGCACCGTCGTCACCGCCGCCGGCTCCACGGAAATCGAGGTGGACCCCGTCCTGGAAAAGAAACTGGAGAAGGCCCTCAAGCGCACCAAGGTCGCCTACGCCAAGGCCCCGCTCCCCAAGTGGGGCAGCGACAAGGTGACCACCCTCCCCTGTCCCGCCTGTGATACCGTCGGCTCGCTCACCCCGCCGCGCATGTTCAACCTCATGTTCAAGACCTTCGTCGGCCCCGTGGAAGAGGACGCCTCCAAGGCCTACCTCCGTCCCGAGACGGCGCAGGGCATCTTCGTCAACTTCGAGAACGTCCAGACCACCACCCGCAAAAAGCTGCCCTTCGGCATAGCCCAGATGGGGAAAGCCTTCCGCAACGAGATCACCACCGGCAACTTCGTCTTCCGCTGCCGCGAGTTCGAGCAGATGGAGCTGGAGTTCTTCGTCAAGCCCGGTGAAGACGACCGCTGGTTCGAGCACTGGGTCGCCGCGCGCGTAGAGTTCTGGAAGAGCGTCGGCATCCGCCCCGAAAGCCTCAAGGTGCGGGCGCACGCCAAGGACGAGTTATCGCATTATTCCAAGGGCACGTCGGATATCGAGTTCCAGTTCGCCTGGGGCTGGGGCGAGCTGGAAGGCGTCGCCAACCGCGCTGACTTCGACCTGCGCCAGCACAGCCAGTTCAGCGGCAAGAGCATCAAGTATTTCGACGAAGCCGCCAACGAAAGCGTCATCCCCTACGTCATTGAGCCCTCAAGCGGCGTGGATCGCGGCTTCCTCGCCCTCCTCACGGACGCCTATCGAGAAGAGCCGGACAAGGACGAAATCCGCGTCGTGCTTAAGCTGCATCCCGCTATCGCCCCCATCAAGGTAGCCGTGCTACCGCTGTCCAAGAAAGAGCCGCTCGCCAAGGTAGCCCAGGAGATCTACGCCACCCTCCGCAAGCGCTGGTTCGTCCAGTACGACGATGCGCAATCCATCGGCCGCCGCTACAGGCGCCAGGACGAAATCGGCACCCCGCTCTGCGTCACCGTGGACTTCCAGACGCTGGAGGACCAGCAGGTCACCGTCCGCGACCGCGACAGCATGGCCCAGGTGCGCCTCCCCATCGCCGGCCTCGCCTCCGCCCTCAGCGAACGTCTGGGGTTCTAGCGCCGTACCTCCGGTGCGCGGCGGCGGCATTCCCTCTTGGGATAAGTCCAGAAAGGGGCGAAGCCCCTGTTTGGGTAGCAACGTACCTGAGTAATCAGAGTGCGCCTGATAGTCGTAGGCCTAGAATTCCGACTTCGGAAGAACCAAGACGAGAAGCGCTCCAACGAGACACCCAATTGCCCCGAGAACGCCGCCAACACGGGCTATGAGGCCCAAGAACCCGTGTCCGTGATCGCCTAACCACCCACCCAACACCTAGGCGATCCCAATTGCCAGCATCGCCAATAATCCGTAGGCCCGTGTTAGAAGCACCTTCATTGTGCTTGCGCCCCTATATCCCCATCGCCTTCTTCACCAACCCCACGCAGCGGTTGATATCGTAGTCCGCCATCAGCGCGATATTCTGCGCCGCCTGCGGTCCTTCACCATGAATGGTTCCTACCATGGTATACCCGCCAAAGTCGCTCGCCGTCAGGTCCCGGATAAAGTGCATCAGCCGCACGCGATGCTCCGCCGGCACCGCCGCGTTCCCCGCCAGGTACTTCTTCAGGTACGGCCCGATCTCCGGGTGGTTCCAGTCCACCTCCATCGGCACCGTCGTCACCAGGCCGCCCGCCACGTCGTGCATCACCCGCACCGCCTCGTAGAACGAATCGGCGAAGTGGTGCTTGCCGATGTTGGTGTACACCACGTTAGGCATGGCGATCCCCGGCGGCTCGGTATGCGGGTACCTCGCCGCGGCGATGGCGCACGCGCGGATCATCTCCGTGTACTTGATCAGCCGCGCCACCTTATCGCGAATGTGCGGCGCCTTCGCCACCCCGTTATGCTCCGCCACCAGCTGCGTCGCGCCAATCAGCAGGTCGCCGATGGTGGGCCGGTACGATACGCCGGTGAAGCGATGGAAGTTGGCGAACGATTGCGCCAGCAGCCCCGCCGCCTGCCACTCGCCAGCAAGGAACAAGCGCTCGTTGGGCACGAACACGTCGTCGAACACCGTGACGCTTTCCCCTTCGAGATTCTTCGCGCTGATGGGGTTGTCCCACGCCGAGACATCGTGCGGCGGCATGGGGCGCATGATCAGCTTCAGGCCCTTGGTGTTTGCCGGTATGCTGAAGGCCACGGCGTAGTCGGCATCCTTCTCCGTCATCGCCCGCGTCGGCAACGCCAGAATATCGTTCCCCGCCAGGCTGGCCGACGTATGCGCCTTCGCCCCGCGCACGACGACACCGTCCTTGCGCCGCTCCACGATGCGCACGTACATGTCGGGGTCGGCCTGCTCGTGCGGCCGCTTGCCGCGGTCGCCCTTCACATCCGTCATCGCCGTGACCACCGCCAGGTCGTGCTTCTTGACGTGCCTGACGTACTCTTCCAGCCGCTTGCTGTACACGTCGCTCCCGCCCCGCGTCTTGACCTGGTGCGCCGTGACCGTCGCCGCCATCAGCCCGTCCGACCCGATCGCCTTGGTCAGGTTGAGCTGCCCCCGGCCGATCTCCGTGTGCCGGTCAATGAGCTGCCGCCGCTTCTCCAGATCGTCCGACGTCTGGGGGAAGGCGTAGTAACGACTGATCGGCTCGCCGTTTTCCACCACGGTGAACAGGTCCCGCTCCTTAGCGTCCTGCTGCAAATCGAACGTATTGGCGCAGTGCTCCACCGCGATCTTCGTCAGCGTGTGCGTGGTGATATCGGGCACCTTCTGCCCCAGCACCCACACCTCGCGACCGTCCTGCAAGCTCTTGACGTAGTCCTTCTTCGAACGCAGTGCCATCTCACGCCTCCTTCAATACAACGCAGGGGGGCTTTCCGGCCAAAAGTACACCTGGATACCCGCGACGCCAGCAACAGAAAGGCCCACCATCCTAACAGGTAGCGGGCCTCGCTTCTTACATGCCTATACCGATCACCGAGGTGGCGGCTTTGCTCCAGGTTGCCCCGGGCCTGGAGGCATTTGCGGTGGCGGTTGATTGCGTGGCATCTGCTGATAAGGTCGCCCCATCATGCCGCCGTCAACGGGTCCTGGCCCTGCGCCTCCTGTCGGCGGCAGCATCGGTTGGCCCCGCGCTCCGCCACGATATGGCCTCATATTTGGAGCGAATTCTCGTGGGCCAAGTGGTGCAGGAGCCATGGCTCCTGGCCTCATCTCGAATCGTTGCGGCATCCTCTCCCTGAACATCCCACCACGAGGCATCTCTTCCCGCACCATGCACGAATGCCTCTCTGGCGAAAAGCGCCTGTGCTGCGGGCAGTCTCCTCCAACCGCCGCTTGGACAATAAAGTAGCCGAGAAAGGCACCCCACGCGAGTATCGCGACTACTCCCATGCCCCCCATGACGACCCCACCCTTTATACCGTTCTCCGACATCTTCGCCGTCAAATGGGGGGGGACGCCACTCTCTTTCTCCAACTCCTCTTGCCTGCCTCTGTAGAACGCAATCCGGGTGCGCAATCGCCACTGAATGAGCCCCCCACCCAACGTCATGCCGATGCCCACGGAAGAGATGATGATGCCTACTGGTGCGCCGGCCATGCTCCCGTTGGCGAAAACTGCCACGAGCAAGATCGCGTTGGCACCGGCAAATATCGCGTAAATGCTCCAGGAAATCGCCACAGCCGACGACAGTAGGCTCGTGGCTCTATCCAATTGCTTATTCGCATCAAATGTCGTCGCCCCTGACCCCGCTGCCCCCCCCGCCGCTGGCGATGCTGGTGCTGCCACCGCTGTACCTAGCGCCGCGAGCGCTTCATCCGCCTTCTTTCCCAAGTCTTCGAATTTCCCTGGTGGTGGCATCGTTACCCTTTCTTAAGCCAATCCGGTTCTTAAGCCAATCCGGCCGCAACTCACCCTCTCGTACAAGAATTTGGCGACACCTCACCCCTCACGCCAGTCACGCACCCTCCCTGACCTCCCCTAATACCCGTACATCCGCTTACAATTCTCCGCCAGCATCAGCCGCTGCTCATCCTCCGGCACGCCCCGCATGATCGCCTCGATCATCTCCTTCGAGTCCGGCCACGTGCTGTCCCCGTGCGGGAAATCCGAACCCCACAGCAGGCGATCCACCCCAATCATCTCCCGCGCCACCATCGCCGACCTGTCGCGCATAAACGTGTACGAGCAATGGTTGCGCCAGTAATGGCTCGGCTCGTGCTTCAGCGCCAGCGGCTTGCTCGACCGCGCCTTCACCGCATAGTAATCGCACCGCTCGATCAGGTTCGCCGCCCAACCCGCGTCGTTCTCCGCGGAGACCACTTGCAGCTTCGGGTGCCGGTCGAACACCCCGCCGAACACCATCTCCGTGAAGGCGAACTGCACCGGGAAATGCCCCGACGCCAGCCCGCCCCGCGGGCGCGTGTCCTCCTTCGGCCGCCGCGTCGTCGCGATATGGAACGCCACCGACAGCCCCGCCTCCGACGCCGTGCGCCAGAACGGGTCGTACACCGCGTCGTTATACGGCGCCACGTCGTCGGGGTACATCGCGATCATCACCCCGCGCAGGCCCAGATCGCGGCACCGCAGCGTCTCCTGCACCCCCCATTCGATGTTGTCCAGCGGGATAATCCCCAGGGGGCGATAGCGCTGCGGGTCCGCCTGCTGGAACTCCGCCGCCCAGGTGTTATACGCCTTGGCGCACGCCTCCTCCAGGCCCACGTCGGTAAAGGTGAACGCCTTCATCGCCACCGTGGGGTAGAGCACCTCGCCATACACCCCGTCCATCTCGATCTCCGCCACCCGCGCCTTCGGGTCGAACCCGCTCGCCGGTATGTCCGCGTAGCGACCCTCCGGCACCATCTGTCCGTGCTTATAGCGAACCCCGTGCATCACCCCCACCGGCCACATCTGCGCCGTATCCGCCACCAGCACATCGCTATCCTTCTGATGCACCACCCGCGGCGCCCGGTCGCGATACTTCGCCTCCGTGTACCGCTGCCACAGGTCCCCCGGCTCCGTGAAATGCGAGTCCGCCGAGTAGATTTTGTACGGCTTGATCGTCTTCTTCGCAGCCATCGTGTATTCCTCCTGTCAGCCCATCCCGCACGACGCCCGCAGTATAGCGCATCCCCGCCCGGGGAACCGCCCGCCACCGCCTCCCCCATCCCTGAACCCCTACCCCTCGCCGCTGATTCCTGGGCCTGCCGGTCGTTTGCCGCAGCCCCCAGCCATCGTTCTCTGCCCGCCTGGCCCCGTTGGGGAACTGGCCGGCCTATCCCCTAGTCCTGAGCGCCTGCGCACCCCTTCTTGAAGCCAGGATTCCTCGGCCCTTCGCAACGAGCCCTCGTGCTGGGTTCCGCGTGGGACCCCGCAGGGGTACCCAGGCGGAACCCAGGGTGAAAGTTCTTTGGGAAAGCCCGAGAACCCTTTCTTCCAAGAAAGCGGTTCTCGGACGCCCTGGGCCGGGGTAAGGCGGCCCGCTACCCCACTGACCGGCGGATAAACCCGTCAATCTGCTCGTTGCACTGCCTTCCGATCTGGAGCGGCTGGCTCGTAAACCCATGCGGCCCGCCGGGATACACCCCCAGCTCCGCCCGGTTCCCCGCCGCCGTCCACCGCGCGTGCATGAACAGCGTATCGTCCAGCAGCGGGTCAACCGTCCCCACCGTAAACAGCGCCGGCGGCATCCGCGATAGCTCGGCGAACAGCGGCGACACGTCCGGGTCGCGACGCTTCTCTTCCGGCACGAACATATCCACCGCGCCCGAAAGCAACCAATTCGACGCGCTCGGCGTCAGTCGCAGGTCATACACCCCGAACTGCAAGCTCGCCCCCGCGAACGGCGTGACCTTGTGCCTGTCCCGCAGCCGCAGCAGGCTCACCGCCGCCAGGTGCGCCCCCGCCGATGACCCGCCAATGACCAATTTTTCGCTGCCGTACTCCGCCTTCGCGTGCGACGCCACCCAAAGCGCCGCCGCCTCGCAATCGTCCGGCCCCGCGGGGTACGGGTCCTCCGGCGCCAGGCGATAGCCCACGCTCACCACCGCCACATTGCACCCCCGCGCAATCTGCTCCAGGCGCTGGTCCTGGTGATGCCGCCCCCCCAGCCACCAGCCCCCGCCGTGCATATACACGAACACGCCCTGCACCCTCTCCGGCACGAACTCCCGCAGCCGCACCACCCCCGCCCGCCCCGCGATCGTCCGCTCCCGCGCCATCGCCGACGGCGACTGCCCCCGCAACCGCTCCTGCTCTGCACGGGCCTCGTCCACCGGCAGGTCCGCATACGCCGCCCGCTGCCCCGCGAAGTGCGCGTTGAACGCCCTCGTCTCCGCGTCCACCGCCTCCGCCGCAAACAGCGATGCATCCAGCCGCGTCACGTCCATACCCTCACCTCCCGCTTGCCTGCGTCCGAGTCTGCCTTGCGCCCCGCAGCTTACCGACCCGTTCGTGGTGAGCTTGTCGAACCACGAGCCACCGCACCCACGCCTGCCCTGTCATTGCCCCGGAGGGGTGAAGCATTGCGGCAATGCTTCACCCCTCCTTTTTCCCCCGCCTCTTTCCCCCGCCAATGATACTTGACGCCCCATCTCAAGGGGGCTTATGCTTACCGTGAGAACGTATGTTCTTGCCTCTCCCTACCGCTTCACCCCCGGCCCCCACGTCTGCTTGAACTCATCCGTGATCGCCACCTGCCCTGACCACGTCTTCGGCGTCTGCTGCACCAGCCACACCATCGCCGGCCCCAGGTGCTCCGGCGTCGGGTCATGCCACTGCACCTTGTCCTTCGAGTAGTCGTAGTCCTCCGGCATCGCATCCACCAGCCCCTGCGTCCGGATCATCCCCGGCACCAGCGCATTCACCGCGATCCCGTGGTCGCGCATCTCCCCTGCCAGGTAGCTCACCATCCTGTTCACCCCCGCCTTTGTCGTGGCGTACACCAGCAGGTTCTGCGCCATGCTCCAGTTCTCGATCGGCATGTACATCGACGTTTTCGACGTCATGCACACCACGTTGCCGCTCTTCTGCTTGATCATGTGCGGCAGCACGTGCTTCGCGCACAGGTACGGCCCCAGCGTATTCACCCGGAAGTTTCGCATAAAATCCTCCGGGTCGATCTCCAGCGAGTTGTACCGCGGGTAGATCGCCGCGTTGTTGATGAGAATGTCTATGCGACCGAACCGCTGCATCGCCGCGGCGACCATCGCCTCCACGTCCGCTTCCTTCGTCACGTCGCACCGCACCGGCAGCGCCTCGCTCCCCAGCGCGCGGACCTCCTCCGCCGTCGCCTGGATATTCCCCGACAGCAGCCCTTGCACATGCCGCGCCCCGCGTTCCAGAGCCTCCTTCGGCGCAGCGTGCTCCTTCTCCGACCGCGCCGCCACCACGATTTTCGCCCCCTCCCGCGCCAGCGCCAGCGCATACGCCTTCCCGATCCCCCGGCTGCTGCCGGTGATAATCGCCACCTTCCCCTTCAGTTGCATCTCCCCCTCCTCGTGTTCTATCGCGCCCCATGATCCCGCCAGCCGCACGTCCCGTCAAGCGCCTGCTTCGTACCACCGCCGCCGCGTAGACACCTTCGCCGCATACGGCCCCGCCGTCCCCGCGTCCAGGTACAGCGTCCTGCCATCGTGCCGCAGCGGCTTCCCCTCCAGCCGGTCCCGCAGCCAATCGCACATGATGCTGTCCAGCGGCGACCCGAACCCGCTCCCCGCCCCGCCGATCGCCGGCATGTGGTGCTGGTCCGCCATCACCCACAGCTCCTTCGGCCCTCGTATCTGGTCGAACGCCGCATACACCTCCTCGATCGGGCTGCGCGGGTCGAACTCCCCCGCCGCCAGCAGCGCCGGACAGGTAATCCTGTCCATGTACCCCTCCATCGTCATCGCCTCCATCGTCGCATCCAGCTCCGCCTCGCTTCCCGCCTGCGTCAGGAACGCGAACAACTGCTTCCACCGCGGCGTCTCGATGTCCATCAGGTACCGCTTGCCCGTGTACGACGCCGCCGGGGCCGCGATCGCCTTGATCCGCGCGTCCGTCGCCGCCAGCCGCAGCCCCCAGAACGACCCGAAGCTGCGGGAAAACACGACAATCTTGCCGGCATCAATCTCCGGGCGCTTCGCCAGCGCATCCAGCGCCGCGCTCGCCGCCTCCTCGTAATTGTCCGCCGTCAGCTTGATCCCCCGCAGGTTGCTCTCCGCCTGCCCCGGCCCGTCGAACGCGAACACGTGCATCCCCCGCATATGCGCCTGGTTGAACAGCGGGTGCGGCCAGCCCTCCTTCGTCACATCGCACCCGTTGATGAAAAACAGCAGCGGCCCCTTCTTCCCCCCCGGCATCAGGTGCAGATTGCCGGACACCAGCGTCCCGTTCCAGGGGACATCCAGGTGCTCCAGGCGGTACGGCGCAAGCGCCATCACCTTGTCGAAGCAGCGCCGCACCCCGGCGTACAGGAAGCGCTTCTCATCGTTGACCTGGAAGATCATATGCTGCGCGCTGGCGTACTCATTGCTCGCCTTCCAGTAGAAATCCAGCGCCGTCAGCCCATGCCCCGCCGCCTCCTCCGCCGCCGCCAGCGCCTCCAGCCGCCTCGCCGCCATCCCCACGTGCTTGCTGATCATCGCGTGGCTGCGCACAGAGCGCGGCAGGCCCCCTCGCCCTTCGCCCTGGAAGTGGAAGACCTTCCCCGTCTCCTGGATCAGATAATCCAGCACCCATTGCTGATTGTCCCGTTCCAGCCGCGCCCTCCCCCCGATCTGCTCCCGTGGGTCCGCCATATGTGTCTCCTCTTGCTGCGCCTGGGCAACTGAGGCCGTAGTATAGCCCGTACGCCGCCGCCGTTCCGCGCTATAATCGCGCCACCCTGCCCCTTGAGGAGGCCCCCTATGCCCGCACCTGCCACCGCGCCCGCTCCAGACCGGCCCGCCTACGGCATGAGCATCACCCCCTTCACTCCCGACGGCGCAATCGACGAGCCTGCCCTGCGCCGCCACCTGCGCTTCATGGCTGACGGCGGCTGCGGCGTCTTCATGGGCGCCCTCAACTCCGGCGAAGGTTTCCTGCTCACCCGCCCTGAAATCCGCCGTATCTACGAAATCGGCGTCAGCGAGCTATCCGGCAAGGCCCCCGTCTTTGCCGCCTGCCTGGAGCACACCTCCACCGCCATGATCATCGAGCTTGCCCGCGAGTCCGCCGCTATCGGCCTGGACGGCGCCCAACTCTACCCCCCGGCCCCGGCAGACCCCAGCGCCGTGATGACCGCCGCCGAGGTGGAGCGCTTCTTCCGCGACGTCTGCGAAGCGGTGCACACACCCCTCTTCCTCTGCAACTACTTTCACGGCGCCGTCTCCGTGGACAAGCCCGGAGGCAAAATCCCCGTGGACATGCTCGCGCGCCTGGTGAACGACTACCCCCACGTCAAGGGCGTCAACGCCGGCGGCGACCCCGCCTACCTCAAAGCGCTCATTGACGCGGTAGGCAAAAAACGCCCCGTACGCACCCCCGGCGGCGCCCAGCTTCTCCTCTGCCTGGAGCTCGGCGGCCACGGCTTCATCAGCACCGAGCCCAACATCGCCCCGCGCCTCTCCTCGCGCATCATCGAAACCTACCGCGCCGGCGACCGCGCCCAGGCCAAGGTCCTCTTCGCTATCCTCGAACGCCTCCGCCTCACCCTCATACGCCACCTCTACCCCCGCTCGCTTAAGCCGGCCCTCGCGCACCTCGGCTTCCCCGTCGGCGACCCCCGCCGCCCCTTCCTCCCCCTCGACCCCGCCGCCGCGCGTGACATCGCCCGCGTCCTCGACGAACTCGATATCAAACGCATCGAAGGGCTGGCTTGACAACAGGTGTAGAGTGGATTTCGGTCACTGTGCTGAACCACCTCACACCCAGGAGGAGATACCAGCATGGCATCGTACGGATTCATCCAGCCGGTATTGCCAGGCAAGGAAGCTGTCTGGAGAAAATACATCGCCGAGTTCAACGGGCCCAGGCGCAAGGATGCCAACGCCTCACGCAAGCGCGCCGGTCTCAAAGTAGAGCGAGTCTGGCTGCAAAAGACCCCATGGGCGACTTCGCCATCGTCTACTGGGAGGCCCCAGACATCGGCAGAGTATTCCAAACCTTCATGACCTCCAAAGACCCCTTTGATATCTGGTTCTTCGAGAAGTTTCTCAAGGAAGTCCATGGCATGGACGCCTCCAAGCCGCCTCTGCCCATGAACGAAATGGTCTTCGACTACAAGGCATAAATCCACCGAACCCCAAAAAGAGAAGGGGGCGTCCACCTGAGGCGGACGCCCCCTTCTCTTTTTGCTCTTCCCCTAAGTTACCGCCTGCCTGCCCCCGCCTTCGCCGTGGCCTTCGTCTTCGCCGGCGCCCCGCTGAACAGCCGGGCGATGTTCCCCCCCATCAGCGCCGCGATCGTCGCCGCGGGCACCTTGCCCCGCTCCAGGTCTGCGATCGCCTCCTGCGCCGATGCCGCGTCGTGGTTCGGGTACCGCGATCCCCACGCCCCCGCCTGGGCAAACACCTCCGGCATCCGCCGCACGGAAGAGTCCCCCGCGCTGAACGTCACCGCGTTCCGCCGGTGCTCGAACACCCCTTCCGGGTTCAGGCTCACCGGGTCCTCCTGGTTGGACAGCCACAGGTACGTCTCCGCCTTCTCCAGCGACAGCGGCAGCCACGCGATCCCCGAGTGCATGAACGCCACCTTCAGCTTGGGAAACTTCTCCCACAGCCCGTCCGACATGAACGCGACGAGGAACGTGGCGTTGTCCATCGCCGGAGCAATGAACTCCGCCACGGGGTGCCCCAGGTTGAGGTTCCCCGTCACCCGCTCGATGAACGCCGAATTCGAGTCCATCTCCTTGGCCGCCGGCCCTGCCGCAGGGTGGATGCACGCCACCAGGCCCAGCTCCTCCAGCACCGCCAGCAGTGGCCGGTAATAAGCATCCGATGGAAAATGCCCGTTGACGAACACCGGGCGTATCGTCACCGCGCGAAAGCCCAGCGCCGCCACGCGCCGCGCCTCGCGCACGGCAAAGCCCGCGTCCTGCAGCGGCAGCACCGCCGCCGGAATCAGCCTCTCCGGCGCCGCCTTGGCGAACTCCAACACCCACGCGTTGTACGCACGCGCCAGCGCCCACGCCACGTCCGGGTTCTCCACCAGGGGAAAATACTCGCCGAACATCGTGGGAAAGAGCAGCGCCTTGTCCACCCCTATCGCGTCCATATCCTTCAACCGCTTCTTCGCATCGCTCGCCCCAGGGTTCACCGCGTGCCGCTTGCCGGGGTCCAGCCTCCCGATGTCGTCCGGCGTCATCCCCGGCTTCCACACGGCGTACCGCGGGATATTGTGGCTCGGCAGCTCCGGCGCAGGGCGGCCGTTCAAGATCGTATGCGGGCCGACCTCATCCACCTCATGCCAGAACCACGACCGCGCCACCACGCGGTACTCCGGCGCCAGGTACTTGTCCCACACCGCCTGCGGCTCCAGCACGTGGCTGTCCGCATCGAACACCGTGTACTGCTTCTTCGGCGCGCTCGCTGGCGACATGCTCTGCTCCTTGGGAAGGCTGGCGCTTGGGGGAAGGACTAGCTCACCCGCATCAGATGGGCGTACTCGCGACTCACCGCATCCTTCGTCGGGTACCACGCCGGGCGCTCGTAGCTTGCCGGCTCCTTGGTGACGAACATCTTCGGCTCAATGCGATACATCCGCCGCGCGTTCTCCCCCATCAGCTTCTTCACCACCGCCGGCGGCACCTTCTGCTCCTCCATCTCCCGCATCGCGCTCCAGCAATCCGCGCCGTCGTGGTGATACACATCCGACGACCAGATGCCGATGTTCTCGAACAGCTTATGCTGCCGGTACACGCCCTCCTCGTCGCCCTCGAACGCGATATAGCACCGCTCCTCGAACAACTCGCTCGGCATGCGCTTCATCGGCAGGTTGCGCTGGCTCTTGTACAGCCGCATCGCCTTATCGCACTCCTCCAGCACCAGCGGCAGCCACGTGGCGTTCGATTCCATCACCGCCATCGTCAGCTTGGGGTACTTCTCCAGAAAACCTGACAGCATCACGTTCGTCACCCACACCATCGCCTCATGGACAAAGCTCAGGCTCTGGGACGGCCCCATCATCTGCTTCTCATTGATGGTGTTCTCCAGCAGCAAGCCTGGGCTCCATTGCGGATGCCCGTGCGGCGCCAGCGCCTGGGTCGCCTTCGCCGTCGCCAGGCTATGCATCGCCACCACCATCCCCGTCTCCTCGAACGCCCTCCACACCGGGTCGAATACCGCCTGGTTGGGATACTTGCCCAACTGGTCCGTGGGGCGCACCATCGCCAGCCGGAAGTCCTCCTTCGCCACGCGGTTCAGCTCCTTCACTGACAGCTCCGGGCTCTGTAGCGGCAGACACGCTGAGGGGAACAGCCGGTCGGGGTACTGCGAGCACCACTCGTTCACCCAGTCGTTATACGCCCGCGCCACCGCATCGGCGGCGTACACGTTCTCCACCCACGGGAACTGGTTGAACATCATGATGGGGATCACCACCACCTGGTCTATCCCTAGAAGATCGAGGTCCTTCACCCGCGCATGCGGCTCCCGCGCCCCGGCATAGTTGAAGTTGCGCAGCAGCTCGTCCGTCAGCGGCATCTGCCGCAGCTTGCGTATGATCTTCTTATTCGTCCCTGGCCCCGAGCACTCCACCACGCTGCGTATCGGGTTCGTCTGGTCCCACTGCCCCCGTGTCACGTCGCGCCCGTTCACCACCACATTCATCCCCTCAGCCCAGTACGATTGCTTCACCAGCTCCCTGTCCTTCAAAGGGACATGGTCCCAGATCGCCGGCAGTTCCGTGATATGCGCGTCGCAATCGAACACCGGAAAGTTCTTGGTGATCAATGACATCGAAGGCCTCCCCTTGCACAAATCCAGTAGGCGCACCCTGCCGCACGCCGCAAGAGTACCGGCCTCGCCCTACCCTGTCAACGCCGTCCCCTTCCCCTCCCTGGCCCCCGCCAAACTGGCGCAGGACTCAGGTATCCGCGCCGTCATCCCCCCTCCCTCGCCCCCGCCTACACCACTTCTTCCAGCACCCGCTGCATATACTCCTCGTCGCTCATCTGCAGCACATCCTTCAACACCTCTTCCGTATGCTGCCCCACCAGCGGCCCCGGCCCCCGCAGGCTCAGCCGCTCTCCATCCAGCACAATGGGGCACTGAATCATCCTGTGCCGGCCCAGCTCCGGGTGCTCCACCGTCTTCCACACACCCCGCGCTTGCAGATGCGGGTCCCCCTCCGCCAGGTCCGGCCCGTACGAGACCACCCCAGCGGGCACCCCGCCCGCCTGTAATGCCGTGAACGCCTCCCACGGACCGCGCGTCCGCGCCCACCGACGCAGCGCCGCTTCCGTATCGGACGCCGTCACCTCCCGCTTCGCCCCCACTATCGCCGCCAGCTTCGCCAGCGCTGCCTCGTCCGCCGCCGTCACCACGATCCATTGATCGTCCCCCGCGCACGCGTAACACCCCTGCAGCGCCGCCCCCAGCGACGCCGACCTGTTCCCCTCCGGCGCCGCGATCCGTCCGTTCACCTGCCACTCCAGCAGCTGCGGCCCCAGCAGCGCCACCCCCGCCTCCAACTGCGACGAATCCATGTGATCGCCCTCGCCCGTCGCCTCCCGCCGCAGCAGCGCATCCAGCACCGCGATCGTCCCCAGAAGCCCGGCGGTAAAGTCCATGTGCGCGTGCCCGAACCCCTGCGGCGCCCCGCCCTCATACCCAAACAGCCCCGTCAGCCCGCTCATCGCCGCGCTGGTGGGGTGATAGCTCGGCCAGCCACGGCGCGACCCCGTCTGCCCGTAGCCGCACATGCTCCCCAGGATCACCCGCGGGTTCCGCCGCGCCATCTTCTCGTACGGCACGCCCAGCCGCTCCATCGTCCCCGCCGTAAAGTTCTCCAGCACAATATCCGACTGCCCCGCCAGCCGCAGCGCAATCTCCTGCGCCTCCGCCTTCTTCATATCCAGCGTCACGCTGCGCTTATCGCGGTTCATCTCCATGAACGTGAAGCAGCGATTAATGTTCGGCTTCTCATCCAGCCACGGCGGCATCACCCGCATCGGCTCGCCGATCTCCCGCGGCTCCAGCTTCACCACCTCCGCGCCCAGGTCCGTCAGAATCCGTCCCACCGTCGGCCCCGCGATATTCCAACAGAATTCCAGCACCTTGATGCCCTCCAGCGGTTTCCCCCCGCGCACAGGCTCCCGCCGCTCCGCCGCTGCTTTCCTCCCTGCGCCCCAATCCTTCATCACCGCCCCGGCATGCCCCCCCGGTGCAGGAGGCCCCGCAGATACGCCTGTCCACGGCCCCCGCCTGCCGCGGAACGGCGCCCCCGCCACGGCGTACGCTCTCTGCACCCCTTGCCTCGGATCGGGCATTGGGACAAAGAACTCCCGCTCCCGCAATTGCTCGTCCGCCAGCACCTCAGGCATGCGACGCACCGGCGCGTTGGGCACGCCCCGCTTCGCCCCCTCGTTGAACAGCACCTCGTTCGTCTTCGTCTTGCCCCACGCCGTAATCGCCGCTTCAATCTCTCCGCGCCGCGCCAGCCGGTTCGCCAGCTCCTTCAGGCTCGGGTCTTCCAGGGCCGGCGGCAGCATCCCGTCCTCCTGCATCCACGCCGTCAGCGCCTGCCACTGCCCCTGGCTGGAGAGGCCAATGAACGCATACCCGTCCTTTGATTGAAACGTGCTGAACGGGCATGCCAGCGGATGCTTCCCTCCCGCGCGCCTCATCACCTTGCGATTGCCCACCCAAAACACGTGCGCCGCTTCCGATTGGTCCAGCACCACTTCCTGCGCCGAAAGGTCAATCCTCGCCCCCTGGCCCGTGCGCCGCCGCCGGTACACCGCCGCCTGAATAGCAATCGCCGCCCACATCGAAGCCACGTGATACGCCTGCATCCCCGGCGCCGCCAGCGGCTCGCCCTCTGCCTCACCCGTCAGGCTCTGCAAGCCTCCCATCGCCCACGCGATAATGTTCGATCCCTGCAAATCCTTGAACGGCCCCGTCTGCCCAAACGGCGTGACCGAGCACACGATCAATCCGGGGTTCCCCCTCGCCATCGCCTCCGCGCCCAGACCCAGCGTATCCAGATACCCCGGGGAAAAGCCCTCCAGCACCACATCCGCCTGCGACACCAGCCCCAGCAACGCCGCCTTCCCCTGCGCCGTGGCAACGTCCAGCGTCACCGATCGTTTGCCCGCATTGAACGCCCAAAAGAACAAACTCTCACGACCGTCCTGCGTCAGCGGCGGCGCGCCCCGCAGCGGCGATCCCCCCGGCGGCTCCACCAGCACCACGTCCGCGCCCATCTGGGCCAGCAGCTTGCCACAGAACGAAAGCTTCGGGTCGGGGAACTCCAGCACGCGAAGACCCGCCAGGCTCCTCGCACCCTTGTCCGGCCCTGCCCGATTTTTGGCGGACCCCGCGGGGCCGTTGCCTGGCCGCGTGGAACTATCCTGGCCCATCACACAGCCTCCTGCCTCTGACGCGCCTGGCGACGCCGTATGCGGCACGCCCATGACGATATAGCCGCTGACCCCGCGCCTACTTGTACAGGTGGCAGGCGACCCTGTGGCCCCGCGCCACTTCCATCAGCTCCGGCTGGATCTCGGAGCAAATGTCCATCACCTGCGGGCAGCGCGTGCGGAAGCGGCAGCCGGACGGCGGGTTGATCGGCGAAGGCACCTCGCCCTGCAGCACGATCCGCTGGCGCCGGTTCTCGAACTCCACCGGCAGCGATGCCGACACCAGCGCCTGGCTGTACGGGTGCAGCGGCTTCTTGAAGAACAGCTCGCTCTCCGCATACTCCGCGAACCGCCCCAGGTACATGATCGCCACCGTATCGCTGATAAACCGCGCCGTCGCCAGGTTGTGCGAGATCATGAAGTACGCCATGTTGTACTTCTCCTGGAGTTCCTTGAGCAGGTTCATCACCTGCGCTCGGATGGAGACATCCAGGGCAGACACCGGCTCGTCCAGAATAATCACCTTCGGGTTCAGCGAAAGCGCCCGCGCCACCGCGATGCGCTGCCGCTGGCCCCCGCTGAACTCATGCGGGAAGCGCTCCATATGCACTTCCTGCAAACCCACCTGGTCCATCAGCTCCGCCACCCGCTCCAGCACCTGCGCCCGGCTCATCTGCTTTTCGTTGATCACCAGCGGTTCGCCCACCAGGTCCTGCACCTTCATCCGTCCGTCAAGGCTGCTCCACGGGTCTTGGAACACCGCCTGCACAGACCGGCGGTACCCTTGGCGCTCCTCCTTGGTCAGGGTGACGATATCCTTCCCTTCCCACAACAGCGCACCTTCCGTGGGAAGCTCCAGGCGCAACAGCACATTGCCCAGCGTGGTCTTCCCGCAGCCGGACTCACCCGCAAGAGCAATCGTCTGGCCGGCGGAAATCGTGAAATCCACCCCATCCACCGCGCGCACATGCCCCGCCGGCTTCCCCAGGAAGCCCGCGCGGCCCACGGCGAAATGCTTCTTCAGGTTCTGCGCCTCGAGCAGCACCTTCCTGCCTGACATTGACGTCGTCTGCGGCGGCATCGCCACCGCCGCCCCGCCCCCGGGCGTGGAAGAAGATTTCATCGCTGTCATTTCACACTCCTCCAGCACGCCGAGATGTGCGTCGGAGACACATGCGTATCCGGCGGGTACTCTTCGCACTTATCAAACTTGTAGGGGCACCGCGGCGCAAACCGGCACCCCGTAGGCATCTCATGCGGCATCGGCGGCTGGCCGCTGATGGAAGGCAGCCGCTTCGGCTTCTCCTCCAGGCTCGGCAGCGACTTCAGCAGCGCTTCTGTGTAGGGGTGGCTGGGACGCTGAAACACATCCCGCACCGGCCCCGTCTCCACGATCTTCCCCGCATACATCACCGCCACCGTATCGCAGATCGTCGCCACAATACCGAAGTCGTGCGTGATGAAAATGATCGTCAGGTTGTACTGTTTCTGCAAATCCTTCAGCAGGTCCAGGTACTGCGCCTGAATCGTCGGGTCCAGCGCGGACGTCGGCTCGTCCGCGATCAGGAACTCCGGCTCACAGGACACGCCAATGGCCCCCAGCACCCGCTGCCGCATGCCCCCGCTCATCTGATGCGGGTAGTACCTGTACGCCGTCGCCGGCGCGGGGATGCGCACCTGGCGCATCAACTCCACCGCCTTGCCCTTAGGATCGGGCGCATCCTTCAGGTGGTGCCGGATCGTCTCCGCGATCTGGTCGCCCGTGCGGAACACCGGGTTCAGTGATGTCAGCGGGTCCTGCAGCACCATGGACACGTGCTTGCCCCGCACCTTTTCCATTTCACGTGGCGACTTCTTGAGCAGGTCCTCCCCGTTAAAGATGACCTCCCCGCCCACAACCCTTCCCACCCGCGGCAGAAGCTGCACAATGGAAAACGCCGTCATGCTCTTCCCTGACCCAGACTCGCCCACGATCCCCAGCGTCTCCCCCCTCCGCACATCGAAGCTCACACCGTCAACCGCCTTCACCACGCCCCGCCTCGTACGCAAGTGCGTCTGCAGATTGCGCACCGAAAGAATGACGTCTTTGTCGTTCATAGTGTTCAAGTGTACCCTCGCCTATCGCAGCCTATTGGAATCGCGGGTCCAGGCGATCGCGCAGCCAGTCGCCCAGAAGATTGAAGATCAGCACGGTGACCAGAATCGCCACACCGGGATACACTGACACCCACCACGCCGTCTCGATATATCTCCGCCCCTTCGCCGCCATGGAACCCCACGCAGGCGCAGGCGGCGGAATACCCGCCCCCAGGAAGCTTAGCGACGACTCCGCAAGAATCGCCGACCCCACTTGCAGGCTCAGCAACACCGTCCACGTGCTCGTCACATGCGGGAAGATATGCCGCACGATAATCCGCGGCGCACCCGCCCCGGCAATCTTCGCCAGCTTCACAAAGTCCCGGTGCGCCAGTGAAAGCGTCTCTCCCCGGATCATCCGCGCATAGAACGCCCACAAGTGGCTCGCCAGCGCCAGCGACAGCAACGTCAGCGACGGCCCGAACATGCTTGCCAGCAGTAGCGCCAGGAAGATCACCGGCACCGCCAGCACACTGTCCGTGATCCGCATCAGCAACGAATCAACCTTGCCGCCCATGTATCCCGAGACCATGCCCACAAGCAGCCCCACCGTGCCGCCGACCCCCAGCGCGATCAGCGCGACGGTGAACGAATACCGCGCTCCCACCAGCACCCGCACAAACACGTCGCGGCCCTGCTCATCCGTTCCCAGCACATGTACATCCCAGAACTGCCAGGTAAGGTCCGGCGGCAGCAGCCGGTCCCGCGGGTTCCCCCGCAGCGGGTCGAAAGGCGACACCAGTGTGATGACGAACGACGACACGACCATCAGCAACAGAACGAACAGCAGGCCTTCCGGAATAACGCGCGGCCGTATGCTGCGCACCACCAACTTCAGCGTGCGGCCCATCTCTGCCCAAATGTTGCGTTGGAATCGAAGCGCGGTGTCTTGCTGAGCCATGTTAGGTGTACCTTATTCTTGGATCTATCCACCCATATGTAATGTCCACCAACAGATTGAACATGACCACGATGAATGCCGCCAGCATAATCGTTCCCTGCACCACCACGTAGTCCTGCGATCCCAGGGAATCGAACATCAAACGCCCCAGCCCAGGCCAGGCGAACACCACTTCAATGGTGATCGCCTGCGTGATCAGCAAGGCAAAGTACAGCCCGGAGAACGTCACCACGGGAATCAGCGCATTCCGCAACGCGTGCTTCCACACCACCGTTCTCCAGGGCAAGCCCTTCGCCCGCGCCATCTTAATGTACTCGCTATCCAATATCTCCAACATGCTTGACCGCGCCAGCCGCGCCAGCCCCGCCATCGCATGCGTCCCCAGCACCGTCGCCGGCAGAATGTAATGCTTGATGTCCCCCGTTCCCGCGGCAGGCAACAGCCGCAACTTCACGGAGAACAGGATGATCATGATGATCCCCAGCCACCACCCAGGAGTCACCAACCCCGCCACCGCGAAGATCCGCGAGATGTAATCCAGCGGCTTCCCTCGGTTCAGCGCCGCGATGATCCCCAGCGGCAACCCGGTGCATACCGTGAAAATCATCGCCGCCAGCGCTAGCTTCGCCGAATTGCCCAGCGGCGTCCAGATCAGGTCCGTCACCTTGTACCCCACGCGGCGGATGGACTCGCCCAGGTCCCCGGTGGCCAGAGCCTTCATATAGATGCCGTACCGCACAATCGCCGGCCGGTCCAACCCCAGGTCATGCCGCAGCCGTTCGTAGTCCTCCTTCTGCGCATCCTCCGGCAACAAGATAACCGCCGGGTCCGCCAGAAAGTTGCTCAGGACAAAGATCATCGTGGTGACGGCGATCAGCACAAAGGCCGACTGCACCACTCTCCTCAAGATGTACCACTTCATACTCTCAGCTCCTCACTTGGTGCGCCGCTGGGATAGCAGCACGGGGTAAGATACACCCAGCCTGGACACCTTGGTCACCCTGATTGTCCCGCCCCTGCCCCACGATCCCCACCATTCATAGGCACAACCGGCCTGCCTCCACCCTCGTTCCATAATCGGCACTGGCCACTCCTAGGCCATGCAATGGCGCTCATCGCGAGTTCGCTCCCCACTACACACCCTCAAAATGCGTCTGCGGATGTTATCCCAACCAAGACAGAGTTGTCAAACCATGGTGTGATACAATCGCCCACGCGGATTTTCACCGCCCGGCGTATCGCCCGCAAACCCCGTAAGATAACGCGGCGCGAGTCCCATCAGATACAGGAGGGTGCCATGCGGCAATACAAGCGGGAAGAGCTCTCCCTGGGCAACCTAGCGCGCATGAAAGCCAAGGACAACAAAGGCAAGCCCTTCCTCGTCTTCAACGGCCTCGACCTCACCTACGATCAATTCAACGAAATGGTCAACCGCACCGCCGGCGGCTTCGCCGCCCAGGGCGTCAAGCGCGGCGACAAAATCGGCCTCATGCTCCCCAACTCCCCGGAGTTGCTCTACACCATCTTTGCGCTGGCAAAGATCGGCGCCGTCAGCGTCCCCATCAACACCGCCTACAAAGGCGATCTCCTTGAGCATATCCTCAAATCCTCCGACTCCTCCATGCTCCTCGTGGAGGACGAATGGCTCGACCGCGTCGCCTTTGTGGAAGACAAGCTCCCCGGCTTGCACAAAGTCTTCTCCCGCACCCCCGGCGGCGCCGCCAAGCCCACCGGCCTCAAGAAACCCCTCGCCAACGTCCGCTCGTTGCTCGACCATCCTGCCGTTGAGCCCGACGCCGCCATGGACCACGGCGAGCTGCAAGCCCTCATGTACACCTCCGGCACCACCGGCGCATCCAAGGGCGTCCAGGTGCACCAGGCCCACGGCCCCACCGCCGCGCTGGCCTTCATTGACTACCTCCTCCTCACGGAGCAAGACACCATCTTCAGCCCCATGCCCCTCTTCCACGGCATCGGCTTCTGGCAAGGCGTCCTCGGCGCCCTCATGGCCGACGCCAAGATCGTCATCGCTGACCGCTTCAGCGCCTCCCAATGGTGGCCCAACATCCGCAAGCACAAAGCCACCGTCGGCATGGGCATCTTCTCCGTCGTCCCCATCCTCCTCAACCAGCCGCCGTCCCCCGAAGACAAGAAGCACAGCATGCGCGCCTTCTACCTTGGCCCCTCCTCGCTCGACAAGGCCATGCACGACCGCTTCGGCGTCCGCTCCATCGAAATCTACGGCAGCACGGAAGTCGGCATCTGCACCGGCGCACCCTACGGCGAAAACCGCCCCGGCTCCTGCGGCCGCGCCCGCGACAGCGTCTATGACGTCCACGTCCTCGATGATCTCGACCGCGAAGTCCCCCCCGGCACCCCCGGCGAAATCTGCATCCGCCCCAAGGTCCCCTTCTCCGTCTTCAGCGGCTACTACAACTTCGACAACGCCACCGTCAAAGCCTGGCGCAACCTCTGGTTCCACAGCGGCGACCGCGGCTTCATGGATAAGGACGGCTTCTTCTTCTTCATGGATCGCCAGAAAGACGCCCTCCGCCGCCGCGGCGAAAACGTCTCCTCCTTCGAAGTCGAGCGCGTCATCAACGCCCATCCCGCCGTCCTGGAAACCGCCATCGTCGCCGTCCCCTCCGAGATCGGCGAGGACGAAATCAAGGCCTGCATCGTTCTCAAAAGCGGCGCCGCCGTTGCCCCCGAAGCCATCCTCGACTTCTGCCAGGAGCGCATGGCCTACTTCATGGTCCCCCGCTTCATCGAGTTCTACAAGGCCCTCCCCAAGACCCCCACCGAGAAAGTCGAAAAATACAAGCTGCGCCAGGAAGGCAACCAGGGCATCACCCCCGCCACCTGGGACCGCGATAAGGTCGGCTACAAGGTCAAACGCTAGCCCCCGCCGCCTTGTCATTCTGAGAAGCCCCGCGACGAAGAATCTGGGGCGGGGCGCTTCTCCTGTCTCTTACCCCTTCCCCCGCGGACGGGGGAAGGTTGGAATAGGGGCACCCTTCAGCGGGCCCTCCCTCCTCCCTCTGCCACACGCCCCTTGACTCTTCCCCGTCCCTGTCATATGCTACATATATGAACATATATTCTACTCCGCGGCTGGGGGCGCGCTCACCGGCGATGGCATCGCCTCCCCCGCTCGCGAGACCGGCGGACAGAGAGGCCTGCCAGGGACGGCAGTCCCCTCCACAGGCTCATCGAGCGAGCGCCCCGCGCTCGGCATCGTACGTTGCACCGGGCGGGCTCGTGCCCGTCACGGCCAGCGCCTCCCAAAGCCGGGCACGCCACCCTCTCGCCATGCCCTCCGTGACGCACGTGAGCGCATGCGCCATCCCCGGCCTGCTACCTCAGGCGATGCCCTGTTCTCTAACCCTGACCCCGGCGTCCTGAACGCCGTCCACCCCCAGGCGCGAGCGCGCACCTGGCCGGGCCACGCGGGACCCCTGCGCGATCAGCCAAGCGTACCTTAATAACTAAATATCGTTTTCAGCCAGCGCCCGGCCCTTCTGGGGGCTGACCGACCTATGCCCAACTCCTGAGCGTCCTGAGCACTCCTCTCTTGGAAAGAAGCGTCCTCAGCCCTCGCAACGAGCCCTCACCCTGGGTTCCGCATGGGCCCCCGCAGGGGAACCCATGCGGAACCCAGGGTGAAAGTTCTTTGGGAGAGCCCGAGAACCCTTTCTTCCAAGAAACGGGTTCTCGGACGCCCCAGGCTGGGGTGAAGGCAGACAGTCGTCCTACCGCTTCACCGGCGTCTTGCGGAACGCCGGCATCACCTTACTGGAAAACCACTCCATATGCTTGATGATCTCGTTTGCCGAAGAGAAACCCAGCCGCACGTAGATATGGTTGAAGCCTGCTTTACGCATCCGCCCAATCTGATCAATGACCAGATTCTGATCGAACGGCAGCGGGGCGGTGCCCTGAGCAGGGGCGGCCACCGGCGCAGCCGGCCGCGCCGCGCGGCCCATGCGGTCCTCCGTCGCCGCCGTCGGATGCGGCATATACGGCCGCTGCTCGCCCACAGCCAGGGCAAACGAGAAATTGAAATCGTCAGGGTTGCGTCCCGCCTTCCGCAGCATCTCCTTGATCACCTGCACCTCGCTCGCCGCATCCTTGAACTGCTGCGACTCCGTAGAGCCGCCCCCCATCGGCATCCATCCATCGCCCATCTCCACGCAGCGACGCCGCGCCGCCGCCCCCATCCCGCCGATCCACAGCGGAATGTGCGGCTTCTGCACCGGCTTCGGCTCAAAGCGGGCGTTGCTGAAGTTGACGAACTTGCCGTGGAACTCCGGGTGCCCCTCCGTCCACAGCGCGCGAAAGGCCCGCAGCGTCTCGTCCGTGATGCGCCCGCGCTCCTCGAACGGCACCCCCAGCAGATCGAACTCCCCCTTCATCCACCCCGACCCCGTGCCGATGGTCACCCGCCCCTTCGATACCACATCCAGCGTCGCCAGCAGCTTGGCCGTCTGAATAGCGGGACGGTAGGGCACAATCAAAGCGAAGAACATGAAGCGGATCTTCTTCGTCAGCGTCGCCAGGTGGGACGCCACCACAAAATTGTCGTACCAGACCTCATCAACCATGGGCGGGTCCGTTGGCTTGTGAGGCAGAATGATGTGGTCCGGCATATCAATCGAGTAGAAGCCCATCTGCTCCGCGGCCACGGTTGCCCTGGCAATGTTCTCGATGCCGCCCCACATCCCATGCGGCGAAAGCTTGAACGGCGTAAACTCCATCGGCCTTGTTGTAGCGCTCATGTTCCCTCTCCTTGCCGCTCGCAGCAGCGCATCCTCATAACCACTGCACCTACCCTTGGGCGGCGCAAGTATAGAAGTGCGCTCATGGCCGGTCAAGCCATCTCTCTTCTTGACACCGCCTGCCTCCCGTCCTACCGTGGATGAGCCGTTCCCGCCGCCAATTCTCTCCAGTACGCAGCCTATACACCCCACGGAGCCTTTACGCCATGACCGCCCTTCCCGAGTTCTCCATTGCCGGCAAGACCGCCGTCATCACCGGCGCCAGCCAGGGCCTGGGGCGAGGCATCGCCCAAGTCTTCGCCGAAGCCGGCGTTGACCTCTGCATCGCCGCACGCAGCCTGGACAAGCTCACCCAGGCCGCCGCTGATCTGCGCCGCCACGGACACAAGTGCATCCCCGTGCAAGCGGACATCACCAACGCCGCGGACGTCGAGCGCCTCGCCGCCACCGCCATCATGGAGCTGGGCCACGTAGACATCCTCATCAACAATGCCGGCATCGGCGTGTTCAAGCCCCTGGTTCCCCTGCCTGGCTTCAACCCGCCCACCGCCAGGGACCTGCCCAACTTCTTCGCCCCCACATCGGAAGAAGAATGGTTCCGCGTCCTCAACACCAACCTCACCGGCGCCTTCCTCTGCATGCGCGCCCTTGGCCCCCACATGCTGGCGCGCAAGCAGGGCCGCGTCATCAACATCTCCTCCGCCAACGCCGCCAAGGCCGGCCGCTACCGCTTCTCCTACGATGCCTCCAAGGCCGCCCTCTCCATGCTCACCCGCTCCATGGCCGTGGAATGGGCGCGATACAACATCAACGTCACCGCCATCGGCTCCGGCTACGTAGAGACCGAGCTCCTCGCCGAGAACATGGCCGACCCTCGCCTCAAGGAAAAACTCCTCTCGGAAATCCCCATGCGGCGCCTCGGCACCGAGCGCGAAGTCGGCCTGCTCGCCGCCTACCTCGCCGCTCCCGCATCAGCCTGGCTCACCGGCCAGACCGTCTTCCTCGATGGCGGCATCCTGGCCTAACTGCGCCGCCTCCCGCCGCCCCTCGGCGCTGATGAGCGTCCCTGCCCGCCTCAGGCGGGCGGGCCTGCCGGTCATTCGCCCCTGCTACTGCCTCGGCCTCATCCGCCACGGCGTCCCTGCCGTCTTCCGCAGAAACTCATCCACCAGCGTCCTGCTTGACGCGATGATCGAAGGGCTGTCCAGCGTGATCGGCTTGCCGTCGCGGTCGGTCACCACGCCGCCTGCCTCTTGCGTCATGATGATCCCCGCGGCAATATCCCACGGCGCCAGCTTGTGGTGGAAGTACAGATCGTACCGGCCCTGCGCCGCATAGGCCACGCCTAGCGCCGCCGACCCCATCACGCGGATCGCCTGCATCCCCGGCCACAGTGTCCCCAGCAGCGCCAGCGCGTCCGCCGCAAGGCCATCGCTATAGCCCATATCCGTCCCCATCGTCGCCGGCGCCAGCTCCGTCGCCAGCGACACCTGCACCCGCTCCCCATCGCGCCACGTCCCCTGGCCCGCCTCCGCCCAGAACAGCTCGTTGCGGCTGGGGTCATACGTCACCCCCAGCTTCACCTCGCCGTGCTGCGCCAGCGCCATCGTCGTGCAGTAATGCGGCAGTCCCCGCGCATAGTTCCGCGTGCCGTCCAGCGGGTCCACGATCCACGTCCACTCGCCCGACGCCGCGCCGCCCGCGCCCGACTCCTCCGCCAGGATGCCGCACTGAGGGAACTGCTCCCGCACCTGCCCCAGCACCAGGCGCTCCACCTCGTAATCCACGTCAGTGACAATATTCGCCCACCCCTTCACCGTCACTTCCATCTTGCTATGGAAGCGCTCGCGCAGCACCTGCCCCGCCTGCCGCATCAGCGGCATGGCGAACTCCAGCGCCGTTCTCCCGTCCCTTGCCCTGGGTATATCGCTCATTGCCCCCGCCTTACAAGAATGCCAACAGAAGCGAAGTCTAGCACAGCGCCGCAGCAGGGTCACGCCGCCCGCCTGGACATGCGCGACGCGTCTTCTACTACAATAGATGTCTATGGCCCCCAACACCCGCGGCGCGCTCCTCGTGATGCAGTCCGGCGGCCCCACCGCCGTCATCAATGCCAGCCTCGCGGGGATCGTCGAAGAAGCCCAGCGCCGTCGCGCATTCTCCCGCATCCTCGGCGCCAACCACGCCACTGACGGCCTCCTCGAAGGCCGCTTCCTCGACCTCTCCGCCCAACCGCGGCGCATCTGGCCCGCCATCGCCCGAACACCGGGAGCAGCCCTCGGCACCTCCAGGAGAAAACTCCTCCCCGAGAACACCCCCGCCGTGCTCGAAATCCTCGCCCGCAACGGCGTCTCTGCGCTCATTGTCATCGGCGGCAACGACTCTGCCGAAAACGCCCACGCCCTCGCCGCTGCCGCCGGCAAGCAGCTGTCGGTGCTCCATGTTCCCAAGACCGTGGACAACGACCTCGTGGAGACCGATCATTGCCCCGGCTACGGCAGCGCCGCACGCTTCATCGCCCTCGCCGTCATGGGCGCCGGCCGCGATGCCGAAGCGATGGGCAGCACTCGTCCCCTCACCATCGTCGAGGTCATGGGGCGCAATGCCGGCTGGCTCCCCCTCGCCGCCTGCCTCGGCAAGCGCGAAGAGCGCGACGCGCCGCATATCGTCTGCTCCCCGGAGCGTCCGCTGGACGTGGACTGGTTCATCGCCCGCGTAGACGAAGCGATCCGCCGTCACGGTTTCGCCGTCGCCGTCGTTGGCGAGACCGTGCGCGGTCCTGACGGCCCCCTGGGCCACCAAGCGCCGGAGTACACCGACGAATTCGGCCACGCCTACTACCCCTCTCCCGCCGACTTCCTCGCCCACACCGTCGCTGCCAAGCTCAAGGTGCGCACCAAGGCCGAGCGCCCCGGCACCATCCAGCGCTCCTTCGCGGGGGCGCGCTCCCGCACCGACGCCGCCGAAGCCTATCTCGTGGGGCAGATGGCCGTGCGCGCCCTCATCGCCGGAAAGACAGACGTCATGGTCTCCCTCGTGCGCCAACCGGGCATGGCCTACCGCTGCACCACCGGCCTCGTTCCCCTGGGTCGGGTCGGCGGCAAGGAACGCCCGCTGCCCGCGTCCTTCGCTGACGCCCATGGCCTGGCGACCCCCGCATTCCTCCACTACGCCAGTCCCCTCATCGGCGCGCCCCTGCCACGCTTCGCCCGCATCTCCCTCCAGTAGGGGCGATGCCCCGATGGAATCGGGGCATCGCCCCCTGCCCAAACCATCTCCTCGTCTCTCCCCACGGTGTAGACTGCTAGCCACCATCACCCCCGCTGGAGGCGCCTATGTCCCACGCCGTCATCTTCGTCCACGGCATCGGCAGCCAGGGGCCGCACTCCTCCCGCGGCTTCGAACGCGCCCTGCGCCGCACCCTGCATAACCTCGGCGGGGCTGGCCCCGCCCTCAGCCAGTCGCTGCTGTGGGAGGAGGCCTACTGGGCCAGCGTCACCCAGCCCGAGCAGGAGGACCTCTCCAGCCGCATCTCATTCGGGGGGACGGCACGGCGCTTCATGATCGAGGCGCTCGGCGATGTCGTGGCCTACGCCAAGCTCCCCTACCCGCCGGACAAATACACCGCCATTCAGGCGCGTTTCATGGAGGCGGTGCAACGCCTCGGCCAGCGCGTCCCAGAAGGGGAACCGTTAAAACTCACCGTCGTCTCCCACAGCCTGGGCACGGTCATCGCCTCCGATGCCCTGTACGACCTGGAGAAGCGCCGCGGCTACCCCCCCAACACACGCCTGGAAAGCCTCTTCACCCTCGGCTCGCCGCTGGCCCTCTTCGCCCTGCGCTACGGTACCCTGGCGTTCAACAAGCCGGTGCGCCCCCCGCGCTGGGAGAACTACTACTACACCTACGACAGCATCGGCTATCCCCTGCGCACCCTCAACGACGCCCACGCCGCCGCCGTCACCCGTGACGTCGCCCTCTCTCCCATGCGCGCGTGGACTCCACCCAAAGGCATGTTGCTGACCGCCGGCGCGCGCCTGCCCGTGCTCGGCTCCGTGATCGGCCTCTGGCTCCACTCCCGCTACTTCCACGACCCCCGCGTCCTCCGCCCCATCGCCCAGGCGCTTGTGCAGACGGGGGATTAATCACCTGTCATTGCGAGCGAGTCCAGGAGCGTGGCAATCTGGCGGGGTCGGAAGGAGCGGCAATCCGGCGGCGGAGAGGGGGGCTGTTATCCTGAGACCGCCGCAGGCGGTCGAAGCATCTCTACCCTCTTCCCCCGTCCACGGGGGGAAGACTGAGATGGGGGAGTAAAGAAATATGGAGCGGGCGACGGGACTCGAACCCGTGGCGTCCACCTTGGGAAGGTGGCATTCTACCGCTGAATTACGCCCGCTGGAACCACTCGATTCTATGGGCCGCCTTCCATAGTGTCAAGGAAAAGCAGAGGGGCCGCCCCGATTGCATCGGGACGGCCCCTCGTACGTCCTTCGTCGAGCCTGACGCCTTGGCCTAGAAGTCACCCATGGGGGGCGCGCCGCCGCCGGCCATCGCAGGCTTATCTTCCTTCACGTCGCTGATCATCGCCTCCGTGGTGAGGATCATCGCGGCAATGGACGCGGCATTCTCTAGCGCCGTGCGGGTGACCTTCGCCGGGTCAACGATGCCCAGCTTGATCATATCCCCGTACTGCATCTTCTCCGCGTCGTAGCCGTAGTTGGGCTCCTTGGACTCCCGGATCGCCTGGATCACCACCGAGCCCTCGCCGCCGCTGTTGGCCACGATGCGGCGCAGCGGCTCTTCGAGCGCCTTGCGCACGATCTGCATGCCGGTGTTCTCGTCGGAGTCATCGCCCTTCTTGCCGTTCAGCTTGGCCTGGGCGCGGATCAGCGTGACGCCGCCGCCGGGGACGATCCCCTCTTCCACCGCGGCGCGCGTCGCCGAAAGCGCGTCTTCCACGCGGGCCTTCTTCTCCTTCAGCTCCACCTCGGTCGCCGCGCCTACCTTGATCACCGCCACGCCGCCCGCCAGCTTCGCCAGCCGCTCTTGCAGCTTCTCGCGGTCGAAATCGGACGTCGTCTCGTCAATCTGCGCCTTGATCTGTGACATGCGGGCCTTGATGAGCTTCTCATCGCCCCGGCCCTCGATCACGGTGCAATTATCCTTGTCGGCGCTGACCTTGCGCGCCCGGCCCAGGTCGGCGATGGCCGCCGATTCCAGCTTGCGCCCGATCTCTTCGCTGATCACCGTGCCTCCGGTGAGAATGGCGATGTCTTCCAGCATAGCCTTGCGGCGGTCACCGAAGCCGGGGGCCTTCACCGCCAGGCAGTTCAGCGTGCCGCGCAGCTTGTTCACCACCAGAGTCGCCAGCGCCTCGCCCTCCACCTCTTCGGCGATAATCACGAAGTTCTTGCTCACCTGGAGCAGCTTCTCCAGCAGGGGCAGCAGGTCGGAGACGGCGCTGACCTTCTTGTCCGTAATGAGAATGTAGGGGTCGTCAATACCGGACTCCATGCGCTCCGTGTTGGTGACGAAGTAGGGGGAAATGTAGCCGCGGTCGAACTCCATGCCGTCCACGAACTCCGTCTCATACTTCAGGCCCTTGGACTCCTCCACGGTGATGACGCCGTCCTTGCCCACCTTCTCCATGACCTCGGCAATGAGGTTGCCGATCTCGGTATCGTGCGCGGAGAGGGAGGCGACCTGGGCGATCTGCTCCTTGCCCGCCACGGGCATCGACAGCTTCTTGATCTCGTCGCGCAGCTTGGCCACCGCCATCTCAATGCCGCGCTTGATCGCCATGGGGTTGGCCCCCGCGGTGATGTTCTTGAACCCCTCGTGCACGATGGCCTGGGCCAGCACCGTTGCCGTGGTGGTGCCGTCGCCCGCGGCGTCGTTGGTGCGGGTCGCCGCTTCCTTGAGGAGCTGCGCTCCCATATTCTCGAACGGGTCGGTCAGCTCGATCTCTTTGGCAATGGTGACGCCGTCGCTGCAGATCTGGGGCGGACCGAACTTCTTGTCCAGGATCACGTTGCGGCCCTTCGGGCCGAGGGTCACGCGCACGGTATCGGCGAGAGCGTCCACGCCGCGGATCAGACTGCGGCGGGAGTCCTCACCGTAGGAAATTTGCTTTGCGGGCATGTTTTCTCCTTCTTCTCAGATACTTGATAACGGTCAGTCCAGCAATCTATTCCGGTCCTAGCTCACCTTGGCCAGAACGTCGCTCTCGCGGAGAATCAGGAACTCGTCCCTGTCCTCCTTGATTTCCGTGCCGCCGTACTTGGCGTAGATCACCTTGTCGCCGGCCTTGAGGGCCGTGGGGATCAACTTGCCGTCGTCGGTGACGCGGCCCGGCCCCACGGCGATGACCACGCCCTCCTGGGGCTTCTCCTTGGCGGTGTCCGGCAGGATGATCCCGCCGCGCATCACCTCCGACTGTTCGATCGCCTTCACCAGCACCCTGTCGCCCAACGGTTGAATCTTCCGCGCCACTACTGCCTCCTTGACTTTGACTTTCGCTGCCATAACTTTCGCTGCCATGCTTCGACCTCACCTGCGTAGACGTAATGTGGTGGCTTAGCAGTCGGCCACGCCGAGTGCCAGGCCGTCGGTAATGATAGGGCGTTTCCCGGCGCCACGCAAGAGGGCGGCGGCGCTCCTGGCTATTTCCTGCCTCCGGAAGCAAGCCTCCAAACTTGCGCCGTCTCCTCTGCAGCTGACCAGGCCGCCGTCTTGCCTTTCTACACGCTACCGTGTAGGATGTCGGCATGACCAAGAATCCCCCGCCCACGGCCAAAACAGCGGCAAAAGATTGGAACGCGACGCGAGTGCAGGCGCTGCGGCAAAAGTTAGATATCAGCCAGGAGGAGATGGCGCGCCACCTTGGCGTGCGACAGCAGACGATCAGCGAATGGGAGACCGGCGTGTATGCGCCGCGGGGGGCGTCGTCCATGATGCTCGGCGTCCTTGCCGAACGCGCCGAGCGCCCCTACCGTGCCGCCACGCACACGGAACAGGCTACTCGCACGGACCAAGGCGATGGGTAGACCCAAGGCCATAGGGGCAAGCCCCAAGGCTGCCCTGGCGTCTCCCTCCTCCGCAGCGAAAGCGCTGCCGGGTGAAGCGGCGCTGCACCGCCTGTGGCGCGAGCGGCGCATCCCTGCCGTGCGCCTGGCCGATGGCGCTGCTGTCACCGTCGTCTTCCCCGGCTGGCCCAACACCGGGAGCGGCCCCGATTTCACCGGCGCGGTGCTGCGCCGTGCCGATGGCCGCGAGCTGCGCGGCGACGTGGAAATGCACGTCCAGGCGGGCGACTGGTGCCGCCACGGCCATCACGCAGATGCCGCCTACCAGGCCGTCGCCCTCCACGTCGCCTGGAGCGGATCTCCCGCCGGCAATATCACTGAAGGCCAGCCGCCGCTGGCGCTGCTCACTGGAGCGGGGGAAAACCTCCCGCCGGACCCCCGCCCCTGCGTGCGCCACGCCCCGCTGATGGCGGAGGCCGCGCTCGGCGCGGCGCTGGATGCAGAAGGAGACCGCAGGCTGGAGGCCAAGGCGTCGGCGTTCGCCGCAAGCATCGCCGCGGACGGTTCAGAGCAAACCCTCTACGCCGCAATCCTCGCCGCCCTGGGCTACAGCAGCAACCAGCGCCCATTTGCCGAGCTGACGCAGCGTCTCCCGTGGGATAGAGTGCGGCGCACGCCCTTGCTCTTGCGCCGGACGCGGCGGGCGTCACCCTGGAAGCGCTTTTCCTGGGCACGGCAGGCCTTCTTCCCTCCCAGCGCGGCCTCACCGGCACAGACGGCGCAGACGATGACACCAGCGATCTTGACCGCGCTTGGACGCGGCATGGCGGGATCATGACCCCAATCGCCACGCCCTGGCGAACGTTCCGCGTGCGCCCGGAAAACCTCCCCGCGCGGCGTATCGCCGCCGCCGCGGCGCTCGTGGCGCGGCATGCCGCGGGCGGCCTGCTCCAAGCCTTGCGTGACGCCGTGCTGCAAGAAAACCCGCGCTGACGACATCATTGTCAACGTGGTTCTCCCCTTCGCCCTCGCCTGGGCCGCGCTCCAGAACGACGCCCCGCTGGCACAGCGGGCGCGGGAACTTTACGGCTGCTGGCCGCCCCTTGGGAAAAACCACCTGCTCGCCCGCATGGAGCACATGCTCATGCCCGAGCGGGCCTCGTGGATCGTCACCACGGCGCGCCGCCAGCAGGGCCTGCTGGGCCTGTACCGTCGCCGCTGCCACGGCTTACTCTGCAACGGCTGCGTCCTCGGCGGCGCGCCCTGCTAGCCCGGGCCCCGTCTGCGGTACCTGGCAAACAGCACAATCGCCACGAGAAGGTTCCCCAGCATCACGAAGTTTGACACCAGCACCACGGGGTCGCCCAGGTGGAAGCCGTAGAACGTCCACAGCGTCACCCCGGCGAAAAACTGGGCGAACGTCAGCGCGCTCAGGTCCCCCACGGACTTGGTGCGCCACATCTTTATTACCTGGGGGACGAATCCCAGCGTGGTCAGCGCCGCCGCCACCGATCCCACCGCGAGCCATAGAGCTTCCATGTGCCGCTAGTGCTCCGCTGCGCCGGTGAAATGCCATCCGGCGACCGCCAGCGCAGGCACACGGTTCGCCGCGAAAAACTCCCGCACCAGCCGAAGCTCCCTGCCCACGCCCTGCACCCGCCCCAGCGCTTCCAGGTAGCTCTCCGTGAAGCGCAGGTTCCGCACCGCCCCCGCCACCTCGCCGTTCTCGATGAGGAACGTCCCATCCCGCGTCATGCCCGTCATCTGCACCGTGAGGGGATGCACCACCCGCGTGTACCAGAACCGCGTCACCAGCAGCCCGCGCCGCACCCCGGCGACCAGCTCCTCCACGCTCTTCTGTCCCCGCGCCAGCGACATGTTGAGCGGCAGCGGCCCCATCGCCGACTCCGCAGACAGCGCATGTCCCGTGGACCGCGCCCCGGCCTTCGCCGCCGTTCTGCGGTCGTACACCGGCGAATGCGCCACGCCGTCCTTGATCATCTCCACCCGCTGCGCCGGTGCGCCCTCGGCGTCGAACGGGCGCACCAGCCCTGAGGCGTCCAGCGGATCGTCGGCGATCGTCACCTGCTCGCTCATCACCCGTTGCCCCAGGCGTCCCGTGAGGAAGCTCCGCCCCTCCTGCACCGCCAATGCGCCGAAGCTGACGTAGCCCAGGAAATCCAGCAGATCGCTCACTGCCGGCGGCTCCAGCACCACATCGTACTCGCCCGGCGCCGCCGCCTGGGGATTCCTCCCGCGCACCGCCTTGCCTGCCGCCTCGCGGGCCACTGCTTCGCCGTCAATCTCATCGACATTCGCCGCCAGCCTCCCCGCGTATCCCGAGCTATCCTCGCCCAGCATCACCGTCGTCAGCTCAGCGCTCGTCCAGGCGTGCCTGGCGAACAGCCCCGCGCTGCTGGCGATCACCGTCTCGCCGGTATCATCGCGAAACGCCCCCGCGGCGTGCAATCCGTACGAGGCGGCGACCCCGCATATCGCCCGCACCGCCGCCGCGCGTTGCATCGGGCCGTGCTCCGCGGTGCTGATGGAAAAGCCGCCGGCTGCGGGCAGCGGCTGCGGCGACGCCAGCGGCAAGAACTCCGCCTCGTCAGGGAGCGCCTGTGCGATCGCCAGCGCCTGCTCCGCGGCGGCGCGCAACCCGGCATCGGAGAGATCGTTGGTCGCCGCCGTCCCGTAACGCCGCGCATAGCCCGCGCGGATGGAGACCGTCGTATCCCGTTGGGTGACGTTCTGGTGCACTTCGTTCCGCGCAAACCGCGTCAGCGACGAGTCCACCGTAGCGATGGTGATCTCCGTGTCGCGGGCGGCGGAGAGGCGCAACGCCCGCTCCGCCAGGCGGCGGGCAACCCCTTCGCCCTGCATGCTGCTCTCCGGCCGGCGAGCGCGCGGCACTCCTCCGATTCGCCGTGTGAGACGGCGAATCGTGCGCCATCACGGGACAGCACAAAGGTTACACCCGCGCTCCCAGCTTCAGAAGCAAGCAGGGAGCGCTGCGCAGAAGAGGAAACGCCCGCGCCGCAGGACATACGTCCCAGCGGCGCCGGCGTACGCGCTCGTACCGTTACTTCGTCGTGGTCTTCTTCAACAGGGGCAGGCCGGTGCGCTCGTTCTCCACGACCTTATAGCCGGCAGGCAGAGCGTTCAGCGCGTTCGTGGCAGCGGCGCCCGCGAAGTAGAAAATCCGCTGCTTCTGGCCACCCTTCAGGGTAACATCCTTGGAATGAAGATAGTAAGTTTTGCCCGACTTCTTGCTGACCGTGCTGTATGCCATGCGTCCCCCTTACAAAACATTGATTTGAGTCTTAGACAGACTCAACATGGCCCAATCTTAGCATATCTTTTGATCCCTGTCCATACCTGGAAATCGGCAGGGTCGCCGCGCCGAGGTTTGATACGGCTACAACAGAAGCCGGACGGGATTCTCCAAGAGCGCCCGCACATCCTTCAAGAACAGTGCGCCCTGCGCTCCGTCGGCGGCGCGATGGTCCAGCGACAGCGTCACCCGCATGACACTCGCCTCCTGCACCTGGCCGCCGCGCACCACCGGCTCCTGCTGCACCGCGCCCACCGCCAGCGCCCCAGTCTGCGGCGGAGTGATAATCGCCGAAAAACTTTCCACCTGATGCATCCCCAGGTTGGTCACGTTGAACGTCGCCCCGGTGTATTCCTGCGCCGTGAGCCGCCCCGCGCGCGCTCTCTCCGCCAGCACCTTCGATGCCTGGGCGATCTCCGCCACGCTCTTTTTGTCGCACTCCAGGATTGCCGGGGCCACCAAGCCGTCGGGCAGCGCGATCGCCATCCCGATATTGATCTGCGGATGCACTGTGATCCCCGCCTCGGTGTAGCTGGCGTTGAACACCGGATACCCCCGCAGCGCCAGCGCGCACGCCCGCAGCACCATATCGTTCACGCTCACCCGCGCCTCCGCGCCCAGCGCCTCGTTCAGCTGCTGGCGCAAGTCCACGGCGCGCGTCATGTCCATTGCCGCCGTGATGTACACATGCGGGATCTCTTGCTTGCTCCGCGTCATGTTCCGCGCGATGGCCTGGCGCATCCGCGTCAAGGGCGCCGTCTCCCCAAATCTTAGCGTTGCCGCACCAAGCGCCGGCGTTGCGGGCCCCGCCTTTGCCGGCGTCCCTGCCTGCGTGGCCTGCCGTACAACATCCTCCCGCGTGATGCGACCCCCCGGCCCCGTGCCCGTCACCTGCGCCAGATCAATCTTGCGCTCCTCCGCCTCCCGCTTCGCCAGCGGCGACACTTTTAACCGCTCAAGGGATGCTGAAGATTGCGCGCGCTGCACTGCCTCGCCGGACGCGGGCATGGGCTGGCCCCCTGCCCGCTCATGGGATGCTGAAGATTGCGGGCGCTGCATTGCCTCGCCCGACGCAGGCGCAGCCGCAACCCCCTTGCCCGGGGAAGGGTGGTGTGCGGGTGACGCCTTTGGAGGCGCGCCGCCCGCCGGCCTGTCTCCCACCGTCTCCCCCGCCGCGGCGATGACCCCGATCACATAGCCCACCGGCACCGTCTGCCCCTCTCCCACATACGTCTTGCGCAGCACGCCCGAGCCGAACGCCTCGATCTCCACCACGGCCTTGTCCGTCTCGATCTCGGCGATCATCTCGCCCTTCCGCACGGCATCGCCCTCGCGCTTCAGCCAGCGCACCAGCGTGCCTTCCTTCATATCGAACCCCATCTGGGGCATGATCACGTCCGTGGCCATGGCGCTCCTTTGCGCGGCGCGGCTCCTGCCGCAAGCTGCTTGCTACAGCAACGACTTCACCGCGGCGACAATCCGCGCCGCGTCGGGTATCGCCGCCCGCTCCAGCTCCTTGTTATACGGCATGGGCACGTCCTCCCCTGACACCCGCGCCACCGGCGCGTCCAGTTCGTCGAACGCCGCGCTGGCAATGCTGCTCGCCACCTCCGCGCCGATGCCGTACGTCCCCCATCCTTCCTCCACCACCACCGCGCGGTGCGTCTTGCGCGCCGATGCCACAAACGTCTCCCGGTCCAGCGGGCGCAGTGTGCGCAGGTCCACCACCTCGGCGTCAATGCCTTCCTTCGCCAGCTCCTCCGCTGCCGCCAGCGCCGTCAGCGTCATCCGCAGATAGGAGACAATCGTCACATCCTTGCCCGCGCGCACCACCTTCGCCTTGCCCAGCGGCGTCACGTGCGGCCCGTCCGGCACCTCGCCCTTGATCGGATACAGCAGCGAGTGCTCCACAATGATCACCGGGTTGGGGTCGCGTATCGCCGCCGCCAGCATGCCCCGCGCGTCGGCGGGCGTCGCCGGCGCCGCCACCTTGAGGCCCGGGACGTGGGCGAACCATCCCTCCAGGCTCTGCGAATGCGTAGCCGCCAGCATATTGCCCCCGCCCGTCACCGTGCGGATCACCAGCGGCACGTTGATCTGCCCCGCGGACATGTACTGCAACTTCGCCGCCACGTTCACGATCTGGTCGAAGGCCAGCAGGCTGAAGTTGATGGACATAATCTCCACCACGGGGCGCAGCCCCGCCATCGCCGCGCCCACCCCGCAGCCCACCAGCACCGACTCGGCGATGGGCGAATCCTTCACCCGCTTCTCCCCGAACTCCGCCATCAGCCCCTGCGTCACGCCGTACGCCCCGCCGTACGCCCCGATGTCCTCCCCCATAAGGAACACCCGCTCGTCCTGCTGGAGGGCCTCCCGCAGCGTGGCGCGCAAGGCCCCGCGATACGTCATTTCTGCCATGCGCTATTCACTCCTTGTAGATATGCTCATACATCGCCTCGCGCGGCGGGTTGGGGCTGGCGTCGGCGAACGCCGCCGCATCCGCCATCTCCCGCTCCGCCCGTTCCTCCACCGCCGCCAACTCCTGCTCCGTCGCCGCGCGGCGCTCTGCCAGCAGGCGCCGGAAGTTCGGCAGCGGATCGCGCCTGCGCCACACCTCTTCCTCCGCCTTATCGCGGTAGGACATGGCGTCGGCCATGGAATGCCCCCGGAAGCGATAGCACACCGCCTCCAGAAAGAACGGCCCTTTGCCGCTCCGCGCATGCTCAATGGCCCGCGCCGCCACCTCCCGCACCGCCAGCACGTCCATGCCGTCCACCTGCTCGCTAGGGATCTGGAAGGCGTCACCTAGGTGGGACATCTCCTTCCCCGCGTGCACCCGCTCCACCCGCGTCCCCATGCCGAAGCCGTTGTTCTCCAACAGGAAGACCACCGGCAGCTTCCACAGCGAAGCCAGGTTGAACGACTCGTGGAACTCCCCCTGGTTCACCGCGCCGTCGCCGAAGATGCACAGGCACACGCTCTTCGTCCCCAGGTAGTTGCTCGCCAGCCCCAGGCCCGTCGCCACCGGCATCATCCCGCCGACGATGGCATACCCCCCGAGAAACCCCTTCGATGCATCGAAAATATGCATCGAGCCGCCCTTGCCCTTGCTCGTGCCCGTGGCCCGCCCAAAGAGCTCCGCCATCATCCGCTTGCTGTCCAGCCCCCGCGCGATAGCGTGCCCGTGCTCGCGGTAGTGGCTCACGATCGTATCCTGGGCCTCCAGCAGCGGAATGACGCCCGCCGCCACCGCCTCCTCGCCGATGTACAGATGCAGAAAGCCGCCGATCTTCGCCTTCCCATACATCTCGGCGCACTTCTCCTCGAAGCTCCGGATGCGCACCATCACATCGTACAGTCCCAGCGCCGTCGCCTTGTCCACCCCCATCTCATCGCGCGTCATCGCCATCGGCGCACCTCTGCCTTCCCGCGACTAGCTTTACACATTAAGCGACTCTCCATATATCCCCAGCCCCGCCTCCATCAGCGATTCCGAGATCGTGGGATGCGGATGCACCGCGCGGCCCAGCTCCAGCGCCGTGCCTTCCAGCAGGCGCGTCACCGCCACCTCTCCCAGCAGCTCGGATACGTCATGGCCCAGCATGTGCGCCCCCAGCACCTCGCCTGTCTTTGCGTCGGCAACGATCTTCACGAAGCCGTCCGTCTCCCCCAGCGCCACCGCCTTGCCTGACGCCATGAGCGCGGCCTTGCTCGTCTTGATCTCATATCCCCGTTCCCTCGCCTGCGCCTCCGTGAGGCCGATGCTCGCCGCCTGTGGCTGGCAGTACGTTGCCCGCGGCATATCCTCGTAGCGCAGCGCCCGGGGCGCCAGTCCCGCGATGCCCTCCACCGCCGCCACCCCCTGCGCCGATGCCACGTGCGCCAGCAGCAGCTTCCCCGTCACATCGCCGATGGCGCACAGCCCCGGCACGTTCGTCGCCATACGTTCGTTGATCACGATATTGCCCCGTTCCATCGCCACGCCCAGCGCCTCCAGGCCCAGCCCCTCCGAGTTGGGACGCACGCCCACCCCCAGCAGCACCGTGTCGCACTCCACCGGCTCGCCTGCGCTGAGGGCCAGCCGCACCCGTCCGCCCGCGTGCTCCGCCCCCGTCACCCCCGCGCCCGTCCGCACGGCGATCCCCTGCTTCGCCAGGGCGCGTTCCAGGTGCCTGCTCACCTCCTCGTCCTCTTGAGGCACCAGTCGCGGCAACAGCTCCACCACTGTCACCTCGCTGCCGTACGCGCGAAAGTAATAGGCGAACTCCACGCCCACTGCGCCTCCGCCGATAATCGCGATATGCCGCGGCGGCGTGCGCAGCGCCAGCGCCTCCGTGCTGGTGATGACCGCCTTGCCGTCCGCCGCCAGCGACGGCAGGTCCCGGTTGCGCGCCCCCGTAGCGATAATTATGTTCCTGGCGCTCACCTGCTGCCCGCTCGTGTCTATCGCGATCTTCCCCGGCGCCGTCAGCCGCGCCTGCCCCGCGATCACCTCAATCTTGTGCTTGCGCAGGAGAAAGGCCACGCCTTTCACCATGCGCTCCACCACGGCGCGGCTGCGGTCCACCGCCTTGCCCATGTCGAACTGCACATCACGGTACGTGATCCCAAACGTTTCGCCGTGCCGCGCCAGGTTCACCACCTCGGCGTTGCGCAGCAGCGCCTTGCTGGGGATGCACCCGATGTTCAGACACACCCCACCCAGCGCACCGCGTTCGATGACCGCCGTGCGCATCCCCAGTTGCGCCGCGCGGATCGCGGCGATGTATCCGCCTGGCCCCGCGCCGATCACCGCAACGTCGTATGTTTCTGCCATTGCGCTCACCCCTGCACCGCGGCAACGATGTTTCTTGAACTCCCTCCCCCATCGAGGGGGAGGGTTGGGGTGGGGGTGAGTCTTCGTCCGGCGCAATACATCATGTACTAGCCTTTACGATGCCCGCTCCGCCACATGTTCATGCGCGTGATACGAACTGCGCACCAGCGGCCCCGACTCCACATGGCGGAACCCCATCGCCAGCCCGTCGCCCTTCAGCGACGCGAACTCTTCCGGCGTCACGAAGCGGTCAATGGCGATGTGCTTCTCCGAAGGCCGCAGGTACTGGCCCAGCGTCAGCACCTCCACCCGCGCCTCGCGCAAGTCGGCCATCGTCTCCCGCACCTCCGCGTTCGTCTCCCCCATGCCCACAATGATCCCGCTCTTCGTCACCATCCGCGGCGCCATATCCTTCACCGCGTCCAGCAGTTCGATGGAGCGGGCGTAGTCGCCCTTCGCCCGCACCCGCTTGAACAGCCGCTGCGCCGTCTCGATATTATGGTTCAGCACGTCCGGCCCCGCTTCGATCACAGTCCCCAGCGCGGCGCGGTCGCCCATGAAATCGGGGATCAGCACCTCAATGACGCACCCCGGCGCTTGCTCCCGCACCTGGCATATCGTCTCGGCGTACACCGCCGCGCCGCCGTCCGCCAGGTCGTCCCGGTTCGGCGACGTGATCACCGCGTGCTTCAGTCCCAGCGTCTTGACTGATTGCGCCACCCGCGCCGGCTCGCCTTCGTCTATCGCGTATGGCCGTCCCCGCGTCACCGCGCAGTAGGCGCAGGCGCGCGTGCAGATGTCGCCCAGAATAAGAAACGTCGCCGTGCCGTACTCCCAGCATTCGCCGATGTTGGGGCAGTGCGCCTCTTCACAGATAGTGTGCAGGCGCTGCTCCCGCATCAGCGTCTTCAGGCGCAGGTAATTGGGGCCGCCGGGAAACCGGACCTTGAACCAGGGGGGGAGCGTGCGCTGCACCAACGTCACCTGCCTTCGCCGTTGCGGCCATCCCATCGCGGCAGTGCCCCTCAGTATAACATCGCTGTCTGATGGCGGGACAGGGTCAGCACACGATTCGCGGCGGTGATTTTACCCATCCTTGCAGGGAATGCCACGCAGGCCGAACTACTCCCGTAGCTTGATAAACTTGATCAGCAGCGGGTGCACCCGCGTGATCTCCACCAGCGCCTGCCGCGAAATCTCCCGTATCGTGAAGTGCGCGTTCTCCGCGCTGCGGAGCTTGAACAGGTGGTACGCCTCGCGCAGGTTCATCTGCGCCAGCAGGCGACGGTTATGCGCGTGCGTCACCATATGCTCCGCCACCGCCGCGGAAACCTCCTCCGCCAGCGCCGCGTGCAGCCGCGCCACGCGCTCCATCGCCTCCGCGAACTCCGGCGCTGCTCCCGCCTCCGCCACCAGCGGCGGCAGAATGTACCCATGCGCCGTCGTCAGCCGTTGCGGCAGGTACGTCTGCATGCGGTGCCGCTTGTACTCCCGGTATGCCCCGTAATCCATCTCCAGTTCGAAGCGGTACGTCACCATCTCCAACTCCCGCGGCGGCGCATCAAACGGCCCCAGCCGCATCAGCGCATCCTCGATCAACCGCCCCCGCTCCGCGACGCTCATCTCCCTGGCGCGCCGCTCCGCATCGGCCCAGGCCATGCTGCCCAGCCGGTACAGCAGCGCCGCCGCCAGCGTCTGCTCCCCCTCCGCGTCATGCCACACCAGCCGCGCCCGCACCTGCGACGGCCCTCCCGCGTTCCCCCCCGCCACCCGGCCGGCATATCCTTGCAACGCCGCGCGCGTCTCCGCCATGTACGCGCTGCGATCGGCATACTTCACCAGCGTCGGCGCGATCATCCTGCCCTGCGCCTTGAGCCGCTCGCCCAGGTCGCGGCACTCCGCCAGCTCATGCGAAAGCAGCTTCGTTATCGCATGCTCCAGCGACCGCGCGTTCAGCGTCATCCCCACGTTCGTCAGCGTGGACGCGGGCAGCACAAAGCGGCAGTGGTCCGTGGCCATCCGCCGTATACGCAGCCGGTACGCCCCATCCTTCTCGTTCGCCCCCTGCGCCTGCTGCGACCGCAGCCACCCTTGCGTCCGCTCCAGCAAATCGTGGTACACGTCAAACAGATAGTCGCATGTCTGGATATACTGCCGCTCCAGCCGGTGCCCCCGCAGCTCCGCGGGCACGTGGTAGCTGCCCCGGTCCAGTATTTGGTAGCGCGACGATTTTTCCGTATACGACGCCAGCCGGTTGTCTTCCATCTCATCCGCCGCCAGCCGCGAAAGGTCCTCCACAGCCATGTGCAGCACGGCATGCTCGGCCACGCTGGCGTGCCCGTAGCCCACCACCCATTTCTCGTTGAAATCCGCCGCCTTCGCCTCGCTCACCACCTTGGCGATGGCGTCGAACGCCTCCGGCGACCGCGACGTCATAGCGAACGTCACCGCGATCTGCTCCTGCGACAGCACCCGCGGGTCCAGCGCGTACACCCGCATCGCGCGGACGGCTCTCTGCTCCGTAGCCATGGCTCATCCTGCCGAAAGGTTCGCTAGCAGTCTAGCCCAACCTTGCCTGTGGGGCTAGCGCCCTACGCCGCCCGCACCCATCGCCCGCCTGCCGGGGCCGCCGCCTCTGCTATACTACCGCCGATGCTGAAACGTCCGACGATGCCCAAGCTCCCCGCGCCGCCGATGCCGCGGTACGTCCCCCGCGCCGTCCAGACCCGCGAGATGGACGTCCTCGCCACCTTCCTCCGCGCCCTCGATCGCGCCTATGACACCTGGGAGTACGCTCCCGCCGAGGCCCTGCTCGCTCCAGACGTCGTGCTGCGCACCCGCGCCGGCGAAACCACCGGCGCCGACGCCATCGTCAGACATATGAAGGCGCTGGGTCAACGCCCCCTGCGCTTCACCATCGTCGCCCCCAAGGGCGGCCAGACCACCGTCAACATCGCCGAGCTCATGCCCGACGGCCGCCGCGGCCCTGAGCGTGAGCTCATCTTCCACGTCCGTCACGACAAGGTCTCTCAGATTACCGACCTTGGCCGCACCCCGGATATGGTCTACCGTCCCCAGAGCCAGCCGAACTAACATGCGGTGCGCGGAAACCGCGCACAAGCCCCGTCATATAGTCCAGCGACGCGGGCATCGCACGCAGACGAGGACTCCCATGCCGGCCTCCGCCCGCGCACCCGCCAGCGACCGCCCCGCCCTTCCCCTGCGCCTTCGCCTCCCCCGCGGCGTCCTGCCTCTCGCCATCCTCCTGGCCCTCGCCGCGCTCGCCACCTCCCACGCCCTGCTTGCACCGCGCGCGCCCTTCGATGTGCCCCTCACCCGCTGGGTGCAACGCGCCGATTTCGGACCCGCCGGCGATCTGCTCTTCTGGATGGGCTTGCGCGGCGTCGCCGGAGGCATGATTGCCGCCACCGCCGTCTGGCTCTGGCTCACCCGCCGCCGCGCCGCCGCAGCCTGCGTCGCCCTCATGCTCGTCGCGGATTCCTCCAGCTTCCTTCTCCGCGATCTCATTGGGCGGCCCCGGCCCTCGCCGGACCTGGTCCAGGTCTACGGCGGCCCCCAGGGCAACGGCTTCCCCAGCGGCACCGCCATGCACTACGTCATGTTCTGCGGCTTCCTCGCCCTCCTCGCCCCGGCCCTCGCGCCGCGCCGCGCCGCCGCCGCGCTGCGCGTCCTCTGCCTCGCCGCCATACTCGCCATCGGCGTCTGGCTGGTGCACCACGGCCGCCACTGGCCCAGCGATGTTCTCGGCGGCTACGCCTACGGCGGCGTCTATCTTGCGCTCCTCGCCGCCCTCTATCGCCACCTCCGCCGCACCGAACTTCGCCACCCGGCGATTTTCACCTTCGCCGCGTTGCGGGCCGCCGTCACCCCCCGGCGCAGCCAGTCCCCACAGCCCACGCCGGCCCCCGCAGACCCCCTGGACTAAAGCAACATAGCCCATGCGCATCCTGCACATCTCTGACGTCCACATCGGCATAGAGACCTGCGGCCACCCCGCCACGGACGCCGATCTCGCCGCCCTGCCCGCGCACTTCGCCCCTGGCGACGACCGCACCCGCTACCGCGGCTCCTCCACCCGCCTCCTCGATTTTCTCGCCGCGCTCGATCAAGCCATTGCCCTGGCCCAAGAGGCAGACGTTGACCTGGTGCTGTTCACCGGCGATGCCTACAAGAGCCGCGAGCCCAGCCAGACCCACCAGCGCGAGTTCGCCTCCCGCATAGCGCGACTCGCCGCCGCAGGCATCCCCGTCTTCCTCCTCGTCGGCAATCACGACCTGCCCCACGCCGCCTACAAAGCCAGCGCCGTGGAGATCTTCGATACGCTTTCTGTACCCAACGTCACCATCGCCGAACGCCTGGCCACCTACCGCGTACAGACCAAATCGGGGCCGCTGAACATCGTCGCTCTCCCGTGGATTCGCCGCAGCGGCATCCTCACCCGCGATGACGTCCGCAACCTGCCCTACGCCAAGATCAAGGAAATGCTGGAAGATCGTCTCACCGCCCTTTTGCGTCGCGAAGGTGAGCAGCTCGACCCCGCCATTCCCGCCATTCTTGCCGCGCACTGCTCCGTCAACAACGCCAAGCTCGGCACCGAGCGCACCATGATGATCGGTGAAGACCACGTCCTCCTCCAGAGCAACCTCACCGCGCTGCCCGTGGACTACATCGCCCTGGGCCACATCCACCGCCGCCAGCAGCTCAGCGATTCGCCGCCCATGCTTTACCCCGGCAGTCTCCAGCGCATTGATTTTGGCGAAGAAGACCACGAGGAGAAGGGCGTCTATATCATCGAGCTTGACGCCGCACGGCCCGTGGGCAAGCGCGTCACGGAGCTGGCCTTCCACCCCATGCAGGCGCGCGCCTTCGTCACCGTGGAGGCCGTGGTGCGCGAGCAGGAGGACCCCACCGCCAAAACGCTCGCCGCCATAGACTGCGCCCCTGTCACCGGCGCCATCGTCCGCGTGCAGGTGCAGTTGCCTGAGTCCCTGGAGCCTGCCTTCCGTGAGCGTGAGGTCCGCGCGGCGCTGGAGGCGCGGGGCGTCCACCACGTCGCCGCTATCACCCGCCAGGTCGAGCGTGCCCGCCGCGTGCGGCTCGGCGCCGTGGAGACCACCGGCAAACCCCCGCGCGATCTCCTCGCCCTGTACCTAGAAACCCTCCCCATCCCTGATGCGCGCCGTCGTGAGCTCCTGGAGTACGCCGGCCGCCTCATGGCCCCCGCCGATGACGCCGCCGCCGGCCCGCCGTAGCCGCCGTTCTCCACGCGCCCTTCACGATTGCCCCGCCGCTCTTTACGCCGGCGACATTGCCCTCTTCTGCTCTTCTCGTCAGCAGACCCTAAGGAGGCATCGCCATGCAACAGGACCTGCCGGGCATCACCGAGGTGTGCGATGAGGTGGAGATCGCCCTGGACCGCGTGCGCAAGAATCTCACCGCGCTGCGCAAGGAGGCCGGCGATGGCGATCCCTACCGCGTGAAAGAGTATGTGCGGCTCATGGAGCACGACCTCGCCCACGCCATCCAGCGCCTCTCCGCGCTCACCTGGGCCACCATGGTGGAGGACACCAAAGTCCCCTTGTAACCATTCCCCAAAGCCTCATACTGGGTGCATATGGCGATTCGACGTTCCCCCAAGGCTGGCCCGCGCCCTGCCCTGCGGCGCCCCCAGCGCGGCCCCCCCCGGCGTGGCCCCCAGAGTAGTACCGAACACCGCGGCCCCGGTGCGCACCGCGGTCCATCTTCCCTGAGCCGGAAGGGCGACGGCGTCCCGCCACGCCCGCAGCGCAGCGCGCCCGTTCCCAACCGTGAGGTCGGCGGCACCCGCGGCGATGTCATCGAAGGCAGAAATCCTGTGCAGGAGGCCCTTCGCGCCGGCAGGCCCATCAACAAGGTGCTCATCGCCCAGGACACCGGCCGCCACACCGTCGTCGGCGCCATTCTCCATCTTGCCCGCGAGCGAAAGATCGTGGTAGAGCATGTCGACCGCCGCGTCATCGAGCGTCTCTCCTCCACCGGCCACAGCCAGGGCGTCCTCGCCCTCGCCGCCGCCAAGGCCTACGCCACTATCGAGCAGATGCTGGACGCAGCGCAGACGCAAGGCCAGCATCTGCTCCTCGTCCTGCTCGATGGCATCGAAGACCCGCAGAACCTTGGCGCGATCATCCGCACCGCGGACGGCGCCGGGGCGCATGGCGTGGTCATCCCTGAGCGTCGCGCCGTCGGCCTCACCGCCGCTGTGGGCCGCGCCTCCGCCGGGGCTATCGAATACGTCCCCGTCGCCCAGGTCAGCAACCTCTCCAACGCCATACGCGAGCTGGGCAAGCGCCAGGTGTGGACCGTGGGCATTGACCCCGCAGGCGACCGCGAGTACACCCAGGTAGACTTCCGCCAGCCCACCGCCATCGTCATCGGCGCGGAAGGCACGGGCCTCTCCCACCTCATCAAGGAACGCTGCGATATGCTCGCCTCCATCCCCATGCGCGGCAAGGTCGCTTCGCTCAACGCCTCCGTCGCCACCGCCCTCGTCCTTTACGAAGCCCTCCGCCAGCGCGCGGCCGCCCCCACCCCTTCCGCCCCTCCGGGCTGATCCGTGGGCCTGCCGGTTCTTCGCCCTCCACGCCGCCCCGCAGCGCGCCGCCGCCGCACCCGTCACTCCGGCGAACGCCGGAATCCATCCCTTCACGGCTCCATCCTTGTTCATCACTGCTGCATGGCCGCTCCCCCTTCCTCCACACCTCCACATCTGGTATTATGTAAAGGTTTCCCTCTCCCGCTAGGCAGTTCTCGGAGCATTCCCTATGCCTGCTTTCGCCGTCGGCGAATGGGTTCGTCACAACGGGTCGCGCGGCATCGTCCGCGAGGTGCGCAGCCGCAAGGTGCTGGTGCGCTGGCTTGACCGCGTCAAAGCCGAGGCCTGGGAACCCAAGGATCTCACCCGCAGCAGCCCGCCTCGCGCGTTGGTGCTGGAAGGCTCGCTCGGCGACACCCTCCACTCCACCCGCTCCGCCGAGGGCACGCTGCGCACCTGGCTCAAGTCTAACGAGATTCCCCTGGCCTACAAGAACATCCACACCCTCGACGATATCTCCGTGATCGGCAAGGCGGTGGGGCGGAGCAAGCCCGCCTTTGTGCACCTCTCCTGCCACGGCAACCATGAACAGGGCCGCCCGTACTTCACCCTCGCGCCCCGCGCCGGCGAAACCGACCGCATCTACCTTGACGACGAGCGCACCGCCGATGTCTTCGGCAAGCACTTCCGCGGCCTGCCCCTGCTCTTCTCCGCCTGCTTCCTCGGCAAGTACCAGGACTCGCTCATCAGCTTCCGCGATGCCGCCGGCCTGGCAGCAGTCGCCTCCTACACCCGCGATATCTCCGATGCCGAGGCCTTGCTCTTCGAGCTCTTGCTCTACCACGGCGTCCTGGTCAAAGGCATGCGCTTCGGCACCGCCATTGAGCGCGCCAATTACGCGCTCCTGGAGCTGTCCGTCAAAGGCAGCCGCGGCCACGGCCAGCAGTTCGCCCGCGTCTTCTAGCCGAGCGGCCTGCGCGAGGCGTTGGCCGCGATCATTACCGGCGCATGAGCGCGCTTGCGCGAGGCAGCCTCCGCTCCTGGGGTATAGTCCAGGAAGGGGCGACGCCCCTTCCTGGCAGAGGGCGCGGGGGATGTGCCCCCGTTCCTGCATACAACAATTGTGGGCGGGTGGGTGGGAGCAACGAGGCCTGTCGCCCAAGGTGCGGCAGCAGTTCTGATCCGCACGCGCGGCAGCGCCAAAACCCCTACCGCGCCATCGCCGGCCGCTGTGCCTGCGCCGGCCGCTGTGCTGACGGCGCAGGCGCGGCCCACATCTTCGTGGGCAGCGTCTTCCCCAGCGCCCGCTCGATCATCCGCCACTGCCGCGAATCCTCGCTGGTGATCAGCGTGATCGCCTCGCCCTGGC
>SHYB01000042.1 GCA_009693015.1 Dehalococcoidia bacterium | reverse complement strand
TAGCCGCCGCCCGCTTCCCCCCGCAAGATTGACGCCCCCCCTGCGCCTTTGGATAATGGGCCACAACCGCCTGGCCCATCAGCACCCCCGGAGGCCCCCATGCCTGACGCCCCGCGCCCACACGATCTCACCGGCAAATCCGCCGTCATCACCGGCGCCGCCAGCGGCATGGGCCGCGCCACCGCCATCCTCCTCGCCGCCCACGGCGCCCGCATCGCCCTCGCCGACATCAACCTCGCTGGCGCCGAGCAGGTCGCCCGCCAGATTGTGGATAGCGGCGGCCACGCCTTCGCCCATCAGACCGACGTCACCAGGAAGGCCGGCGTTGACGCCCTCGTCGCCGCCGCCGTGCAGCGCTACGGACGCCTGGACATCATGGGCAACATCGCCGGAATGTCCGAAGGCCGTTACACCATCGCCGATATGCCTGAAGAGACCTTCGACCGCGTCATGGCCATCAATCTCAAGGGCGCATTCTTCGGCTGCCAGGCCGCCATGCCCGTCATGATGCGCCAGCGCTCCGGCGTCATCATCAACATCGCCTCCAGCGCCATCGACCTCAACTTCCCCGGCTCCTCCTCCTACAGCATCGCCAAGGCCGGCGTCGCCATGCTCACCAGGGTCGCCGCCGCCGAGGGCGCTCCCTACGGCATCCGCGTCAACGCCATCGCCCCCGGCTGGGTGGAAAGCGGCTTCACCCGCAAGAACGCCGCCACCGATCAGGAGTGGGAAGCCCTCAAGCAACGCACCCAGGGCAGCATCCCCCTGAAAGTCCTCGGCCAGCCCGAGCACATCGCCCAGACCATCCTCTTCCTCGTCTCCGACTCCGCCGCCTACCTCACCGGCCAGGACATCCGCGTCAACGGCGGCACGTCTATGGTGTAAAGGGGTACCCACAGCGTCGCACGGAAACCCCCTCTCCCTCAAGGGAGAGGGTCGGGCTGAGGGCACACCGCAACCGCCTCTGCCACCAGGGAGCGCGCCTGCCGCCCCTACCGCATATTGATCCCCCCATTGATGTCCACGATCGCCCCCGTCATATACGTATTGTCCCGCTGCAACAGAAAATCCACCCCCACGGCGATCTCCTCCGGCTTCCCCAGCCGCTTCAGCAGTCCCCCGTGCATAAAATGCTCCGCGTTTGCCCCTGAAATGCTCCGCAGCATCGGCGTGTCCGTCGCCCCCGGCGACACCATGTTCACCCGAATATCGCGGTCCGCCAGGTTCCGCGCCGCGCTCCGGCTCATCCCGATCTGCGCCGCCTTGAACGATGCATACCCCACGTCCAAGCTCCCCGTCAGCCCGCCTCCCGAGATGATCGTCACGATCCGACCGCCCCGCTCGATCAGCGGCGCCAGTTGCTGGATGCACAGAAAGCACGCCGTCACGTTCACCGCCGCCACCTTTTGGTACAGCGCCAGCGGATACTCCATAAACGGCTTGTCGGGGTACATCGCCGCGCCGTACACCAGCCCCCACAGGCTCTTCGCCTCCTGCCGCACCGACTGGCACAGCGCCAGCACTTCCTCCGGTTCGCTCAAGTCCACCTGGTGAAAACTCTTCAGTGCCGACGCATCCGGCGGCGCGTTCTTGTCCGCCCCGATAATCGTGTACCCCTTCCCATGCAGCCGCCGCACAATCGCCGACCCCATCCCTCCCGAGCTTCCCACCACCAACACTGTCCCTTCACTCATTTTGCCCTCCTTATTACCGTTCGCCCTGAGGCGTGAGCCTGCCCTGAGGGGAGTCGAAGGGAAGGGCCGCCTTGAACGCCTGCCGTTACTCCCGTTCGTCCTGAGGGCGACCATCGCGAGCGACTCCAAGGGCGCCCCAACCCCCCACCCCTGCTCCTGTCATTCTGACCCCCGACCCGATTGGGGCGAAGGATCCCCTTCCCTTTGGGAATCTCACGCTCCTGGGTTTAGGCTCTTCTCAAACTTCTCAAGTGCACTATCTAATTCATCCGCAGTGGTTTCGTCAGCCTGGGCGGGCGCAAATCGCGCCGGAACAAATGCGCTACGTCCGACGCGGTGCAGCTTCGGGTTGAGGGACGTTGCGAAGACTAAGCTATTTCGGCCTAATACCTTCCGGCATTTGCCAAGCTCTGCAGCTATCGCTTCTAGGGAAATCGGCCTCCCTGTTTCTTCCCATCGACTCTCAACGATCTGAGCCACTGTATCGAAGAGGCTCTTTTCTGGACGTTGGTAACCCCACTCAGCTAATGCAAATGTCCCCCGCATGCCTGTCCAAACTACGCCATGGGTCTCCCGTGAAAGTATCGCGTGAATCGCCATACCCCCCCTTTTCATGCCTACTACGGCGGATTATACATGTCGTTCCCATGGAGACTGTCGCCTAACCACCGCATCGCGTCCCGTCAACGCCGCACCCGCCCTCGTGCTACAGTGCCGCCAGCACACCTTGGGAGCCACCCATGCAGTTCGGCATCACCCTGCCCAATCTCAGCGGCGGCGACGTCCACACAACCGTGGACCGCATCTACGCCCTCGCCGAACGCGCCGATGCCCTCGGCTTCGATATCGTCTGGGCCGTGGACCACCTCGTCATGCCCGACCGTATCCAGAGCCGCTACCCCTACAACGCCAGCAACGTCTTCGCCCACGCCCCCGGAGAGCACTTCTTCGATGCCCTCACCGTCCTCTCCGCCGTCGCCGCGCGCACCAAACGCATCCGCATCGGCACCAGCGTTCTCGTCCTTCCCCTGCGCCATCCTGTGCTCACCGCCAAGATGCTCGCCACCCTCGATTGCATGTCCGGCGGGCGCGTGACCCTCGGCGCGGGCATCGGCTGGATGCGCGAAGAGTTTTCACTTCTGGGAGCCGCGTCGTTTGACCAACGGGCGGCGCTAAGCGAGGAATACGTCGCCATCCTCCGCGAGCTGTGGACCAACCCGCACCCATCCCATCGCGGCGAGTTCTACCAGTTCGAGGGTTTCACCGCCGAGCCGCGCCCGCTACAGCAGCCAATCCCCATCTGGATCGGCGGCAACAGTGATGCCGCCCTGCGCCGCGCCGCCCGCCTCGGCGATGGCTGGCACGGCATCAGCCAAACCCCCGCGCAGTTCTCCGAGATCGCCTCGCGACTCGCCTCCTACCGCGCCCAGGCGGGACGCACCGGCCCCTTCACCACCTCACTCCTCCAGCCCGTGCTGCTCGACCCCACCGCCGGCGGTTCCAGCCCCGAAGCCACCTGGCAGACCACGCCTTTCGGCGCCAGCGCCATGACCGGCACGCCCGCACAGATCGCCACCTCCCTCCGCCGCTTCCGTCATGCCGGCCTCGGCGCCTTCTCCCTCTACCCAGCGTTAGCCGGCCAGCCACCCACCACGGATAACACCCTCCGCGCCATGGACATCTTCGCCCAGCAGGTCATCCCCGCGCTGGCCTAGCGCCTGGACGACGCCTCCCCCGTCCCTGGCAGGTCTGGAGTCCTCCTCTGGCGAACGGCATCCCCACAACCTGCCATGGCCTGGCGGAGAAAAGTCTTTGGGAGGGTCTGGGAAGCCGTTCTTCAGAAAGGATTCCCAGGTCTTTCGGGGGACGAGGCTTACGTCTCCGTCGCCCCGCGCTCCACCGCTCGTATATCGTCCGGGTTCGGCCCGCGATCAATCGCCACATCCACCACCGCCGGCCCGCCGCACACCAGCGCCTGCTTGATTGCACTCGCAACTTTGCGGCTGTCCCGCACCCGCACCCCGAACGCCCCCATGCTCCTGGCGATCGCCGCATAGTCCGTGTCCACAAACTCCGACGAGATCCGCTTCACCGGCTGATGGTGCCGCACCATCCCCAGCGCCGAGTCATTGAACACCACGCTCACCACCGGCAGCCGCTCCTGCACCGCCGTGGACAGCGCGCTGATAGACATCATGAACCCGCCGTCGCCCGCCACCGCCACCACGCGGCGATCCGGCCGCGCCAGTTGCAACCCCAGCGCCGCGGGCAGCGCCCAGCCCATGCCCGCCATCCCCCCCGGCGCGAACACCGTGTTCGACTGCTGCGTGCGGTACAGGTGCGCCATCCACACCCGGTTGTTCCCCGCGTCCAGCGCCACCAGCGTGGACGGATCGAGCGTCTCCTGCAGCACCCGCACCAGCCGCTGCGGCAGCACCGGCGCGCTATCCTTCGCCCCCTCCGCCGTTTCGAATAGCCCATGCTTCTCCTGTAATTCCCGTAGCGCCGCCGTGCGGCCCGCCCTGGCCTTCTTCCCCTTCGCCGCCAGCGGGCGCGAGGCCTCCAGCAGCAGTTCCAGGTTCGTCTTAGCGTCTCCCACCAGGCCCAGTTCCACGGGGAACGTCCACCCCGCGTTCCTCGGCTCGATGTCCATCTGAATGATCTTCTGCCGCCGCGGGTCGAACACATGCGGCCGCTCCCGCACCGTATCCTGCGGCGTCAGCTTCGCCCCCACCACCAGCACCACATCCGCCTCGCCGATCGCCGCATTCGCCGCCGCCTGCCCGTAGATGCCCATCATGCCCACCGCCAGCGGGTGCGTCTCCTCGATGGCGCTCTTCCCCTTGTACGATGTCGCCACCGGCATCCCCCACAGCTCCGCCAGCGCCTTCAGCGCCCCATGCGCCTGCGAGATGTGCACCCCGTTGCCCGCCACCATCGCGGGGCACTTCGCCTGCGCCAGCAGCGCCGCCGCCCGCTCGATGTCCCCCGGCGCCGCCTGCGCCTTCGCCACGTTCAGGTAGCCTTGCGTCGGGTGGATAAACGGCGGCGACTCCACGTCCACCTCTCCCGCGATCGCCGCGCTGCGCATCACCACGCACGCCGGCCCCGGCCGTCCCGTCGTCGCATGCTTGATCGCCAGCTGCGTGCCTATCACCGACTCCTTCGGGTACGCCGCCACCGTGGTGTACTTCGTCATCGCCCGAAAGATCGCCGGCAGGTCAATGCTGCCGTACTCCCCCACGCCTGATTGATTCACCGGGTGCTGCGGCATCGCCCCGTCGGACGTGTCCGTGATCACCAACATCGGCGAGCTGGAAAGGAACGCCTCCATGATCCCGAAGCTGGCGTTCGACCCCATGAACACGCCCTGCCCCGTGATCAGCGCCGGCTTCCCCGTAGCCCGCCCGTAAGCGTCCGCCATAATCGCCGCCGCCTGCTCGTGCCGCACCAGCACCACCTTAAACCTGTCGCGGCGGGCGTACAGCGCCTCGTACAGCTGCATCGCCCCGCCGCCGGGCACGCCGAACACATGCGTCACCCCCGCCTCTTCCAGCACCCGCACAATCAGCTCGCTCGCTTTAGACATAGCCTGCCCTTTCCCCGTTCCTCTAGCCTGCGCCGTACCATACCCACCCGCGACTCTCAGTGTCAACGCACGCCTCTGGCCCCTCCAAATGTTCTGGTGCAGCAGGAGCTTGGAGCTATCCAACTCTTATCTCCGTGCGGCAAAGTAAGCGCCTAGATTCAAACACCGCCTGCCGTCGTCCACTCCTGGGGTGTGTCCAGAGAGGGGCGAAGCCCATCTTTGGCAAGGGTTACAGGGGATGTGCCCCTGTCTTCTCTTACAACATTTGCGGGTGGGCGGGTGGGAACAACGGGGTTTGACGCCGGTGCGCGGCAGCGCCTTGCTCACCAACAGCACCACGGAGCATAGCCGGCCCTGCCTCGCGCCTTTTGTGCCCCGCCCGCCCGCGCCGTATACTCCCCCATGTCACAGGACACGCCATGCCAAACACGCCACTCAGCCAGCCCGCCATCCGCATCGGCATCCACTCCGCCCAGCAAGGCGGCACGCTGACCGATTACCAGTACCTCTGGCAGAAGGCCGAAGAGCTCGGCTTCGACTGGGCCTCCGTCATGGATCATTTCATTGCCGTGCAGACCGACCCCAACGCCCCCTGCCTGGAGGGCATGACCCTCCTCGCCGCCATGGCCGCGCGCACCTCCCGCATCCGCTGCGGCGTCCTTGCCGTGGGCGTCACCTACCGCAACCCCGCGCTCCTCGCCAAGATCGCCACCACCATTGACCACATCTCCGGCGGCAGGCTGGAGCTCTGCCTCGGCGCGGCGTGGTATGAGCTCGAGCACCGCCAGATGGGCATCCCCTTCCCTCCCGTGGGCCAGCGCATCGCCATGCTGGGGGAGGCGGCGCAGATCATGAAACAGTTGTGGACCCAGGAACGCACCACTTTTCAAGGGCGCTACTACACTATCGACGACGCCGTCCACGCCCCCAAGCCGGTGCAACAGCCGCATCCCCCGCTGTGGATCGGCGGCGCCGGCGAGCGCAAGACCCTCCGCGTCGCCGCCGAATCTGGCGATGGCTGGAACTGCTACTTCATGCCCATGCCCGCCTACCTCCACAAGCTGGACATGCTGGAGCAGCACTGCCGCGCCGTGGGCCGCAACCCCGCCACCGTGCGCAAGGCCGTCGTCTTCCAACCCATGGTCGGCGAGTCGCAGGCTGAAGTGGATACCCGCGCCCAGCGTCTCGCTGCCGACTTCGGCGCCACCGTGGACGTCATCCGCCCTCGCTCCGTCATCGGCTCGCCGGAGCAATGCGTGGAGCAACTGCTCCCCTACGTCAAGCTCGGCGTCACCGACTTCATCGCCGACGTCCGCCCCCCCGCCGACGTACGCTGCCTGGAGCTCATCGCCGGCAAGGTGGCCCCCCTCCTCCGCCGCGAGGCCCAGCGCCAGGGCGGCTATATCTAGCGTCGCGCTTGACTCCGAAACAAGCGAGTCGCATAATCCTCCCCGTTGCGCGCTCACAGTCCATAGGCAGTCAAAGGGGAACAACCACGGTATGAAGACCATTCGCTTGCAATTCGTCCTCGCTCTTGCCGTCGTCCTCGCCCTCGTCCTCGCAGCCTGCGGCGGCGGTGATGACGAACAGGCCCCCACTGCTGCGCCAACCGCGCGCGCCACCACTGCCCCCGTCGCCACCGTCGCCCCCACGGCGACCCCCATCCCCGTCCCCACCGGGCAGATCCGCTTCGCCGTCTCCACCCTCCTCACGCAGGACACCGTCCCCAACGTCACCTCCATGCGCCGCTACCTTGACCCCATGTATGACTACATCATGGGCACCACGGTGGAAGGCAAGCCGGACACCACCAACGGCTTCATCACCGCCTTCCAGGTCAGCCCTGACGGCAAGTCCTGGACGCTGAAGGTGCGCGACAACGTCTTATACCACAACGGGGACAAAGCCTCCTCCGCGGACGTCAAATACACCGTCAACTACTACATCGCCGACCCCCGGATCGCCGGCGCCGGCGAACTCAAGGCGCTGCTGGCCTCCATGGACACGCCAGATGCCACCACGGTCATCGCCAACCTCAACAGCGCCAACCTCTTCTTCCACATCAACTTCCTCGCCATCGGCAACATGACCGGCTACCTCCAGCCCAAGACCTACGGCGAGGCCAAGGGCGATGTGGAGTTCCGCAAGAGCCCCGTGGGCAGCGGGCCGTTCAAGTTCAAGGAAAACAAGATCGGCGAGAGCATCTCCTATGAGGCGCAGGACCGCCACTGGTACTACGGCGTCCCCCGCTTCAAGTCGGTGCAGTACATGGTGGTGCCGGAAGAGGCCAGCCGCGTCGCCCTCCTCCGGACCAGGGCTGCGGAGGTGGTGGAAGCCAGCCGCAACAGCGCGCCTGGCCTGAAGACGGACAACTACAAGCTCTTCACCAAGGAAGGCGCGTACGTCGCCTACGTCAACCTCCACCAGCAGTGGCAGGAAGGCAACCCCCTGGGCAACGCCGATGTGCGCCGCGCCATGTCCCTGGCTATTGACCGCAAGACCCTGGTGGACACGTTCCTCAAGGGCTTGGGCAAACCCACCATTGACTACCCTGTCGTTGACTGGGACATCGCCTACAAGGAGCACGCTGTTCCCGCGTTCGATCTGACCAGGGCCAAGGCCCTCATGGCCCAGGCCGGCTTCGCCAGCGGCTTTGAGATTGACGCCTACGTCACCCCCTACCAGGCCCTCCCGGAAGGCCAGGAGATCATGGAAGCCATCCTCGTTGCCTGGGGGCAGATCGGCATCAAGGCCACCCGCATCCCCACCGACCTTCCCACCTACCTCACGCGATGGAATGCCCGCACCTTCACCAAACCCACCGTCGGCGGCGTGCTCAACATCGCCAAGCGCCCCATCGCCACCGTGCTGGCCCAGGGCACCCAGCTCAAGTCCGCCGTCTCCCACATTGCTGAGGACGCGCTGCTCCAGACCATCATCCCCCAGTACGCCGGCGCTCTCAACAACGACGATTACATTAAGTTCGGCCAGCAGGTGCAGGACCGCATCGTGGACCAGGCCATCATCCCCGCGCTCTTTGAATCGGGCGAGGTCTACGCCACCGCCAACGATCCCCGGTTCTATGGCTGGATTCTCTCCAAGCGCGCCTACTCCATCAACGCCAACTACCTCGCCGCAGGCAAGTAACCCCGCACTCGCTTTTGAGAGACGGCAGGTGTACATCGCCTGCCGTCTCCCCATTTCTGCCCGGGAGAATCGCATGCTCCCCCAGGAGCATGGCCATGACCGCATCCCCCTCGCGCTCCGCCGCCATCCGCGCCAAGCTCCCCCACCCGGTCATTGACGCCGATGGCCACCTCGTGGAGCTCACGCCGGTGTACCTCGAATACATCGCCAAGGTCGGCGGCGCGGACATGGCGCGCCGCTACCAGGAATCGCCGCTGGTGAAGGGCTCCTATCACCAGCAGGTCCTGCGCACCACCCTCGCCCAGCGCCGCGATAGCTGGACAACCATGACCTCCTGGTGGTTCAACCCCACCAAAAACGCCGTGGACCGCGCCACCTCCCATCTCCCCGCGCTCCTCAACCAGCGCATGGACGATCTCGGCTTGGACTTCACCGTCCTCTATCCCAGCGAAGGCCTCTACGCCCTCTCCATCCCTGACGACGGCCTTCGCCAGGCCGTTGCCCGCGCCTACAACACCTACGTCGCCGACCTCTTCTGCGGCTTCGGAGCGCGCATGACACCCACCGCCGTCATTCCTGTCCACACGCCGCAAGAGGCCATCGCCGAGCTGCGCTACGCCGTGCAAACCCTCGGCCTGAAGACCGTGGTCATGCCCTGCCACGTCGCCCGCCCCGTGCCCAAGCACGTCCGCGAGCATCCCGGCGCCGCGCCCCTGCTTACCCGCTGGGACGTACTCGCCCTCGATAGCGAGTACGACTACGACCCCCTGTGGCAGGCCTGCGTTGACCTCAAGATCGCCCCCGGCTTTCACGGCGGCAGCCAGGGCGTCGGCTTCCGGCGCTCCGTCTCCAACTTCAGCTACAACCACATCGGCAACGCCGCGGCATCCAACGAGTCCATGGCCAAGGCCCTCGTCCTCGGCGGCGTCACCCGGCGCTTCCCCACCTTCCAATGCTCCTTCCTCGAAGGCGGCATCAACTGGGCATGCGGCCTCTACGCCGACCTCATCGGCCACTGGGAGAAGCGCAACGCCGCCGCTCTGGAAGCGCTCGACCCCCGCAACCTCGATGCCGCCGCCGTCCTCCGCCTCTTCCGCCACCACGGCGCGGCCTCGTCGCCAGCGCAGGAGCAAGCCATCCGCGCCTACCTCACGCGCGACATGCCGCGACCCGATACCTACGACGACTACGCTCTCTGCGGCATCTCCCAGCCTAGCGACTTTCACGATCTCTTCGTGCGCCCCTTTTTCTTCGGCTGCGAGGCCGACGACCCCATGAACGCCCACGCCGCGGACAGCCGCGCCAACCCCCACGGCGCCACGCTCCAAATCGTCCTGGGGTCGGACATCGGCCACTGGGACGTGCCCGACATGACCCAGGTGCTGGAAGAGGCCTACGAAGCTGTAGAACATGGCGCCATGACGCCGGACGCCTTCCGCGACTTCGTCTTCGCCAACCCCGTGCGCCTCTTCGCCGGCGCCAACCCCCGCTTCTTCGATGGCTCCATCGTGGAATCGCATGCCCGCCGCCTGCTCGCCCCCGCCGGCTAGGCCCCTTCGTTGACCGGCCCCTGCCGCCGCGCTATGCTGCCCCCATGCGCATCCAGTACGCCGTCGTGTGCCACGATTTCGAGGATGGCGAATGGTATGGCGTTACCAACCTTCGCGGCGTGCGCCACAAGCTCTACGCCTCCGTGGACCCCGGCTATTTCGAGGACGGTGGCACGCATCATGGGCTTCCGGTAAAACTCGTCGTCAGCCTGATCGAAGGCACACCGGGCAACCACACCATCCACGTCAGCGTGCGCCGGCCTACCGGGGAAGCCCATCGCAAAATCATGCCCCTGCCTATCGCCTGGGACGAAGCCTCGCCCACGTTCTTCGCCATCTTTGACATTAACCTGGAAGTTGCCGGGAACGGCACCTACGAGTTCGCCATCCTCGCCGATGGCGAGCCCCTGGGGACCGTGCCCCTGCCCGTAGAGCTTTCGCCCCTGCCCCGCTAAGGAACCCTGCCATGCCCACGCCCGAAGAAACCCTCATACAGCACTTCACCGCCCTCGCCGCGCTGCCCGACGCCGAGATCGCCCTCGCCCCCGCGGCGCTGCGCATCGCCGCCACCGCGTACCCTGACCTTGATGTCCCCCACCAGCTCTCCGTGCTCGATAGCCTGGCGCGCGCCGCCTCCCGCCGCACCCAAGCGGCCCCCGACCCCCTCGAGCAAATCAATCGCCTCAGCGCCTTCCTCTTCGATGAAATCGGCTTCCGCGGCAACGAGCAGGACTACTACGACCCCCGCAACAGCTTTCTCAACGACGTGCTGCAGCGCAGGCTGGGCATCCCCATCACCCTCTCGCTCGTCTACCTGGAAGTCGCCGCACGCCTGAGCATCCCCTGCCGCCCCATCGGCATGCCCGGCCACCTGTTGCTGCGCCCGCTCCACATAGAAAACCTTTACCTCGACCCCTTTCACGGCGGCATCCTCCTCTCCACCGCGGAATGCGCCGAACGCTTCCGCCAGGCCGTCGGCCCGCGCACGCTGTGGGACCCGCGCTACCTTGCCCCCATCGCCAGCCGAGACTTCATCACGCGCATGCTCCACAACCTCAAGGCCATCTACACCAGCAAGCCCGACCACCAGCGCGCCCTCGTTATCCTGGAATTGCTCGTCGCCTTTCGCCCTGACCTGGCGGAAGAGCGCCGCGACCGCGGCCTCATGCTGTACCATCTGGAACGGCATGAAGAAGCCGCCAAAGACCTCTGGGCCTACGTCAACCTTGCCCCGGACAGCCCGGACACCCCATCCATCCAGAGCCTTGTCGGCGAGATCGCCCGGCGCCTCCCCAGAAATCGCTGACCCCTGCCCCCCTGCGGCGTTGCCCCTTCCTTGACCCCCCTGCTATCCTGTGCCCAAGCAGCCCCAATCCTTATCCTCGGAGAACCCCATGCCTACCGTACCGCGCGATTTTCCCATCATCTCCGCTGACGCCCACTTCACCGAGCCCGCCGACCTCTGGCTCAACTACATCGAACCCAAGTACAAGGCCCGCGCCCCCCACGTGGAGCACCAGCCCGCCACCGACGTCTTCGTCTGCGATACCGGCAAGATGTTCACCGTCGGCGTCATACACGGCATCCGCTACAAAGGCGGCGACGTCAAGCATGAGGGCCGCTACGCCGATATTCCCGCCGCCGGGTGGGACCCCAAGGCCCGCTTCCCGGACATGGAAAAGGACGGCATCTACGCCGAGGTGCTCTACCCCACCATCGCCATGCGATTTTTCACTATTGAAGACGTGGCCTTCGGCGAAGCCTGCCTCCGCGCCTACAACACCTGGGCCGCAGACTTCTGCAGGGCCTATCCTGACCGCTTCAAAGGCATCGCCGTCATCATGCTCGACGATGTAGCCCATGCCGTGGAAGAACTCACGCGCTGCAAGGCGCTGGGACACGCCGGCGCCATGATCTCCGTCTTCCCTGATGACGCCCGCCCCTATCACGACGACCACTACGCCCCCTTCTGGAGCGCCGCCGCTGACCTCGGCCTGCCCGTCAGCCTCCACGTCTCCACGGAGCGCCGCATCGCCGACAAGCCCAAGACGCCCACCGAGCAATTCCTCGGCTACACCGCCGTGCAAAAGGTCGTCATCGGCATGATCTACGCCGGCGTCTTCGACCGTCTCCCCAACCTCCAGGTCGTCTCCGCGGAAAACGATGCCGGCTGGGCGGGCAACCTTATCGAGCGCATGGACTACTTCCACTTCAAGGCCCGCGCCAGGAACCTGCGCGGCGCGGGGCACCACAACAAAAAGCTGCCCAGCGAATACTGGCGCAAGCAGGTCAGCTACACCTTCATGCGCGACCTCACCGCCATCGCCGCGCGCCACGTCATCGGCGTAGACCGCATCATGTGGTCGTCCGACTACCCCCACGGCGACAGCACCTTCCCCGACTCCCGCCAGGTGATCGAAGAGCACATGCAGGGTGTCCCCCTCCCCGAGCAGCACATGATCCTCCGCGACAACGCCAAGCGCATGTACGGCTTCTAGCCGCCGCACGGCGCCCGCACGGATAACCACTGACCCCCGCCGCACCCCTCCGTTCTACTACGTATCGGGCCTTGCTCCAAGAGTCCCGCGTCGTCCCCCTTGAACCTCTTTCTTCACCCCCTTCCAGGAAAGGAAGGGGGTAGGGGGATGGCTCGTTTGAACAATTTCCTACATGGCTAGAGCAACGCAACCGCTCGTCCAGTCCTTTGGAGCGAGGTTCCCGCAATGGAGGGGGCAGGGCGATGGTTGCGTCGCTTCCAGTCACCTTGCCGCAAGCCATGCGGGTAAGGCGTGAAGCGCTACCGCGCCGCCCCTTCCATTGACCCGCCTCCACCCGCTCCCTATACTGCCCCACAGGGCGGCGCATCATTTCACATCTGAGGACATCCATGGGACTCTCCTGGGGCATCGTCGGCATCGGTGCGCACGCAGACCAATTCATGGCCCCTGGCATCGTCCGCGCGCCGGGCAACAGCATCGCCGCGGTATGCAGCCGTGACGCAGGCCGCGCCGCCGCCTTCGCCACCAAGCACGGCGCGCCCCGCTCCTACACTGACTACGCCAGCCTCCTCCGCGATCCCTCCGTGCAAGCCATCTACATCGCCTCCCCCAACTTCCTCCACGCTGATCACACCGTCGCCGCTGCCGCTGCCGGCAAGCACGTCCTCTGCGATAAGCCCCTCGCCATGACCCTTGAAGACTGCACGCGCATGATCCACGCCTGCGCCCGCGCCAACGTTACCCTCGCCACCGGCTTCCACATGCGCACCCATCCCGCGCACCAGCAGATGCGCCGCCTCGTCGCCGAAGGCGCGCCAGGCAAGATCGTCGCCGTGGACGCCATGTGGTCCATCGGCACCCGCGGCATGACGGACATGCCCCCGCGCACCGGCCTGCGCGATTGGTGGAACCACCCCGAGCAATCCGGCGGCGGCGCCATGTACGGCTCCGGCATCCACGTCCTCGACCTCCTGCGGTTCATCATGAACGATGAAGTCAGCCAGGTCTTCGCCTTCACTGACGCCCATCCTCCGGAGCAGCCGCTCGACCTCATGACCACCGCCATGCTGCGATTCCGCAGCGGCGTCCAGGCCACCATGAAGACCAGCCGCATCATGCCTGATCCTCGCAACGGCATCACCGCCTACGGCGTGCAGCAGCGCATCGCGTGCATAGACACCTTCAGCATCGTCATCCAGGGCGATCTCGCCATCATGGACGCCGCGGGCGAGCGCATCCAGCACATCCCCCAGGACGACCCCTTCAAGCTCCAGGTAGAGGCATTCGCCCATGCCGTGGAGCACAAGACGCCGCCGCCCGCAACCGGGCTGGACGGCTACCGCGCCGCCGAAATCAGCCTGGCCATCTTCGAGTCCGCGCGCACCGGCAAGATGATCACCCTCCAAAACCGGGTCCCGTAAGCGTGCCCGCGCAGTTCACCCAGCGCGCCCTGGAATCGCTCCAGGCAATGCTCCACCAGACGCCTGGCCGACAGCCGGGGAACTTCATCCGCATGGTCACTGACATCCACGGCGGCTTCCACCTCACCCTGAGCGAGCGTCGCCCCAGCGATCACGTCATCTCCTGCGGCGACGAAGAGATCCTCGTCATTGACGCCCGCGCCAGCAACCACGTCGGCGAACACCACCCCGGCGGCGTCATTGATGTGCAAGACGGGCCGGACGGCCCCACCCTGGTCATGTCCCACCCTGGCGGTCCCGCCGCGGTCAGCGAACACCATCACGCCGGCTAATCCGCTTTCGGCTCCGCGTCAGATCCCCGGCAGCGTGGCGTTCCACTCACGGATGCGGTGTCGCGGCACCAGGCCGTTCAGCACATACGGATCGCGCCGCACAAAATCCTCCACCACCGCCTTGCTCTTCCCATCGAAAATCAGCGCCGCCCCGTCCAGCGGGTTGGAGTACGCCGATGCCGTAATCAGTATCCCGCGCTCCTTCAGATCGCCCACGATCTTCAGATGCGCCTCGCGGTACGGCGTGCGCCGCTCCGCCATATTCTCCACGTATTCGTACAGCAGCAGATAGTACATGCGGTGCTCCTTCGTCTTGGCCGACAGCCCTCGCGGACGCCACGTTACCACGAAGCTTGGGAAGAGAAAAGATGGAACGGAAGACGAGATTCGAACTCGCGACCCTCTCCTTGGCAAATAGCGGGTTGGACGTCCAACGCTGTCGTTGGAGGTTTCCCTACTGAGGCGACCATCCTGTTATCCATCCACTGCCGTCGCTGCACGACTCCGGGCGTTGCTGTCAATTCTGCTGTCAACCTTGCCGATTAACCCTTGGTTGTAGCTTCAACAGCCATGACTTTGTCTTGAGGTTCAAAGTAGGCGCGAATCCTCGATGAATCGGGGCGCTGACCTTTCCCCTTTGTGGGGGAGTTTTGGAGCAGCCTAAGGCCACGTCTTTCTGAAGTCAGGGGTGGTGACGATTTTGCCGGTGTAGGTGGCGGCGGTCTGCTGGGCGAGCCAGATGAGGGGCGGGCCGAGGCGTTCGGGGGTGGGGGGAGGGAGGGGACGGCGGTCGGCGGCGTAGTCGAAGTCGGCGCCCATGGCGTCGTCCATGCCGGGGGTTTTGTTGCCTCCGGGGGTGAGGGCGTTGACGGCGATGCCGTATTCGGAGACTTCGTCGGCGAGGAAGGTGGTCATGCGGTTGATGGCGGCTTTGGACATGTGGTAGTAGAGCAGGTCTTTGCTGACGGCGTTGCCTTTGCCGGAGCCGCCCATGAGGGTGCCGGTGGAGGAGAGGTTGATGATGCTGCCGCTGCGCTGTTTGATCATGTGGGGCAGGACGTGTTTGCAGGTAAGGTAGTAGCCGAGGACGTTGATATGGAAGAGCGTATCGAATCGCTCGGGGGTCTCTTCGAGGTAGTGGCCGCGGGGGAAGACGGCGGCGTTGTTGACGAGGATGTCTATCTTGCCGAAGCGGGCGATGGTTGTGGCGACAAGCGCTTGGACGCTGTTTTCCTGGGTAACGTCGCAGGAGATGGGGACGGCGGTCCCGCCAGCGCTGATGATTTCGGCGGCGGTCTCATCGAGGGAGCCGGGGAGCTGGCCGCTGACCTGGCGCTGGCCAGGGGTGACGGGCCGCGGCGGGGTGACGGCGTGCTTCTGGGTGCGGGCGGCGAGGACGACGGAGGCGCCGGCCTGGGCGAGGGCAATGGCGTAGGATTTGCCGATGCCCCGGCTGCTGCCGGTGACGATGGCTGTTTTGCCGCGGAGTTCCATTGGTGTGCCTTTCGTGCTGAGGGATGGGGACAGGATACTCCTGGGGGCAAGGGAGTGGTGCTAGCCGCGTGGTTTTGGCTAACCTCGTTGCTCCCACCCGCCCGCCCACACCTCCCGCCAAGCCTGCGACAGCTTTCAGACGACCGCCTGCTGATACTGGTCAACTGGAGCATCGTCGTCGCATGGTGTAAGGCCGTGGAGCGCGTGAAAGCAGGGAGATGAGCCATGCTCGCTACATGCCCTTCCTGCGGCGGCAAGGTGCCTCGACCACATGTGGGACATCCTCGGCTCCTAGTGCCCGTACAAAATGTTCTGGACGCGCTGGCGAGGGGTCTCACGGTCGCAGAGGCAGCTAGTCACCTAGGCATCTCCCGAGCGAGCGTGTATAGGCTGCGAGATATGGGCGGACTGCCGAACAGACCCCCTAGCTTGCCGCGCAGTGCTTAGCACATCGCCAACACCACTCGCACGAAGCAATGACAGGGCAGGTGTGATTCCCGCGGGGCAGCAGCGAGAGAAAAGCAACTGATGCCGCGTCCCCAGATGTGCGAGAGCCGAGGGGACCTCTGTGCGGAAAGGCCGGGTCGCGCTTGATGCTATGGGCTGCGACTGTGTCCGGCTAGGCGGGCGGCAGCCGCGGCACGCAGGGCGGGGAATACCTTCTCGCCCAACGTTCGAGTCGTCTCGATGCGTCCGGGGATGACCTGAGGGATGAGGAAGTTGCGCGCGCCGGCATCCATGAGGCTCTGGAACCTCTTGACGCACACGTCCGGCGGGCCAGCCACCATGAAGCGGTTCGCTAGAAAGTGCTTGATGCCCAGCCTTTCCAGCAGCCGTTCGTTGTTCGTCATGCCGTCGGGACCCCGGTTGAACTTCACATGTTCGTCCCAACGGTATTCACGTTCGAGGATCTTGATCTTTTCTTGGATGTCCTTGGGCACATCCGCCAGGACCTCTGGCGACTTGTAGGACTGCAGAGTGTTCCCGGCTATGTAGTCGCGCATTAAGTCGATCCCCTCTTCGACGGTGGGCGCCACTGCTACTCTGACCATCCACCAGATCTCGAGGTCGCTCATACGCCGGCCTGCTTGCTTGACCCCGGCTTCGATGTATCCCAGCATCTTCTTGACGAGTTCCGGCTGGGCGACGCCGCCGCCCAGGATCACCCCATCGGCGACTCTCCCAGCCATCGCCAGCACTTTCGGTCCAGCCCCGAGGACCCATACCGGCACGCGCTGCGTCTTCCAGTTGAGCTTGAGCTTTTGCCCCTTCCAAGTTACGGTTTCGCCCGCCGTCAGCCCTTGCACTGCCCGAACGTAATCTTCGAGTTCTTGCACGGTGGCCGGCTTGAGGCCAATGTTGCGGAGGGCGGACAGCCCGGTAGCTATACCCAGGAATGCCCGCCCCTTGGAAAGCTGCTGCAAGCCGGCGATTGCGCCCGCAGTCACGGCAGGGTGCCGAGTCAGCGGATTGGTCACAGTGGTGCCAACGAGCGCGCGCTTGGTCGTCATCGCGATGGCTGTCATCGTGATATACGGGTCGATCCAAAGGTCTTGCCCATCGCCTACGCCGATGAGGTCGGGGTCTGCGACCTCTTCCGCAACGCGAAGCCACTGCAGATATTCGTGGATATCGTCAACGGGCCGCACGAATCCCAACTTGATGGCCTGCTTTGTCATGTCCAGTCCTGTTGCCGTCAAAGGGCGGCGCCGTGCAAACTCTACAGGCTGTTCGTGGGAACATCAAGACCATGTACTCGTTCGATACATTGGTGACAGTGATCAGGCGCGCATTGAAGCAAGAAGCTTCGAGACGTGGGA
>SHYB01000041.1 GCA_009693015.1 Dehalococcoidia bacterium | reverse complement strand
CCAGCGTCACCGGCCTCCTTTCCCCACTCCCTCCCGCCTCCGCCTGATTCGTGGGCCTGCCGGTTATTCGCCCCCGCCCTGTCATTGCGAGCCCCGATTCCATCGGGGCGTGGCAAGCTGCTGGGGCCGTCATCCTCCCGGCCACCCCCTCCCTTGCATCCTCGCGCCCTTCCTTCCATAATCCACCCGCACGCTGCCTCACCTAGGAGCATACATGCCCGCCACCATCCTTCCCGCGCCCACAGTCCTCCTCAGCGGACTCAACTTCCCCGAATGCCCCCGCTGGCATGGGGGCAAGCTCTGGTTCTCTGACATGCACGCGCACAAGATCATGACCGTGGACCTCCAGGGCAAGTCTGACGTCGTCGTCACCCTCAACACCAAGGAATACAACGACCGTCCCGCGGGCATCGGCTTTCTTCCTGACGGCAGCTTCCTCTTTGTCGCCATGCGCACCCGCAAGCTGCTCAGGTACGCCAATCGCACTATCACCCTCGTCGCCGACCTCGGCTCGTTCGCCGCCGGCATGATCAATGACATGGAGGTCGACTCCAAAGGCCGCGCCTACATCGGCGGCCGTGGCGCCAAGGCTGACGGCACATGGATCGCCTGGGGCAGCATCATCCTCGTCACCACTGACGGCAAAGCCCGCGTCGTCGCCACAGACATCCACGGCCCCAACGGCGCCGGCTTTACCCGCGGCGAAAAAATCTTCATCCTCGCCGAAACTCACGGCAACAAGATATCCGCGTTCGATGTCGAGCCTGACGGCTCCCTCACCCATCGCCGCGTCTTTGCCGAAACTGGGCCGCACAAGGCTGACGGCATCTGCATTGACGCCGAAGGCGCCGTGTGGGTTTGCAGCCCCCTGGGCAAAGAGGCCTTCCGTATCAAGGAAGGCGGCGAGATCACCCATCGCATCGTCTACACTGACCGCTCCCCTATCGCCTGCATCCTCGGCGGCCCCGATGGACGCACCCTCTTCCTCACCAACTCCCGCTTTGACCTCCCCAACATGTCCTCCCTCAAAGGCGGCGACGACGACAAGCGCACCACCGCCGTAGGCTGGATTGAAACCATCCACGTAGATGTTCCCGGCCCCCATGCCTAACCTGGCCCTGTCTTGCAGCAACGTTCCCATCGGGGAGAGTGCAGAGAGGGGAAGCCCCTCTCTGCCGGGGATTACAAGGGGTGTCCCCTTGTTTTCTCTTACAACATTTGCGGGTGGGCGGGTGGGAAAAACGACGCTTGTCGACGTTGCGAGGCAGCACAATGCTCCCACGCGAGCGACTCCATGAACCTCGGCATCGGCCTCGCCAACATCCTCCCCGTCCGCGACCTCGTCGCCCTCTCCCAGCACGCCGAGCGCCGCGGCTGGCATAGCGTCTGGATCACCGAAGGCACCGGCGCAAAAGACGTCATCACCCAAATGTCCGCCGTCGCCCTCGCCACCTCCCGCATCCGCGTCGCCTCCGGCATCATCCCCATCTGGACCCGCACCCCCGTCATGCTTGGCGCATCCTTCCTCGGCCTCGACGAGCTCTCCGATGGCCGCGCAATCATGGGCCTCGGCGCCGGACACTCCTGGGCCATCCGCGACTACCACGGCATCGAACCATCACGCGCCGTCGCCCGCATGCGCGACACCGTCGCTATCGCCAAACTCCTCTTCCGCCAGCCGCACTTCTCCTACCAGGGCGCCACCGCCCGCGTCATCAACTATCGCCGCACCGTCACCCCCGCGCGCGACGATATCCCCGTGTATATCGCCGCCCTCGGCCCGCAGATGCTTCGCCTTGCCGGGCAATGCGCCGATGGCGTCATCATGAACGCCATGACCCCCGCGCACATCTCCCGCGCCGCAGCAATCGTCCGCGCCGCCGCCCTCGCCGCCGGCCGCGACCCCTCCCGCATCGTCATCGGCGCCTACCTCTTGACTTGCGTCCACCACGATCCCGCCGTCGCCCTTCGCGTCTGCCGCCGCATGATCGCCAACTACGCCCGCGACCCCTACTACGCCGCCATGCTCCGCGACTCCGGCTTCGGCGCGACCCTCGATGCCATGGCTCCCGCCTTCGCCGCCGGCGATCTCTCCGCCGCCGCGTCCCTCGTCCCCCAGCATGTCGTAGACGCACTCGCCCTCTACGGCCCCGCCGAATCCTGCCGCCGCCGCCTCCAAACATTCCTCGACGCCGGCCTTGACCTCCCCGTCATCCACGCCTTCCACCCCCGCGCCCCCGACCCCGCTGCCGCCCTCCGCGCTACCATAGACGCCCTCGCACCGGGCTAGTCCTACGCCGCCGGCGTCTGCTCCACCGGCCGCCGCGGCGGCTTCGTCAGCAACAGCAGCACAACCCCCACAATATACAGCGCCAGGAAAACCAAAAAGATCGCCTCATAGCTCTTCGTGCCGTCGTACACCATCGCCGCTGCCAGCGGCCCCAACCCGTTGGAAATCATCAGCAGCGGCTGCGCCGTCCCCCGTATCGCCCCCGCATGCTTGCGACCGAAGTACGTCGGCAAAACCAGCTGCATCATCGTCACCATCCCCCCGAAGCTCACCCCGGACACCACCCCGAACGCAAACCCCATCGCCGGATGCCGCACCTGCAACAGCATAAACGTGGACACCGCCATCCCCGCGAACGACCCCATCAGCAGCAGCCGCACCGGCGCCCGCTCCGCCAGCAGCCCGCCTCCCAGCGTGCCCGCCATCGCCGCAATGGAGAAGACAGTCACAATCCCCGCCGCCATCTGCGCTGATAGCCCTTGATCCGTAAAGTACGCCACAAGGTGCAGGTTCGCCCCTGACGCCGCGAACATCAGCACAACTAGCACAGACGTCAGCACATAAAACGTCGGCGTGCGCAGCGTCTGCCGCAGCGTGAAGCTGTACTCTGCATCCGCCTTCGGCTTGCCGTCCGCCCCTTGCGGAGTCTCCGCCGTCGCCGGCGCACCCTCCTCCCCGTCGGGCCGCAGGCCCATATCCTCCGGCTGCCGCCGCAAGAAAATCGCCGACGGCGCCACCGCCAGCGCCCACGTTACGACCCCCAGCACAAACGTCGCCACCCGCCAGTCGTACGCCGTCACCAGCGCTGCCGTGTACAGCGGCGATATCCCGTTCCCCATCCGTACCCCCAGCCCGGACACCGCCATCGCCCGCCCCCGCTTCCGCACAAACCACTTCGCCACCGTTACTTGCAATGACAAATTGATCCCGCCCTGCACCACCATCCGCCCCACGATCATGGAAAGATAAAACTGCCACAGGCTGTTGACGAACGCCATCCCCACCAGCGCCGCGCCAATGATCAGGAAGCCCCCGCTGACGATCCATCGAGGGCCGTATCGGTCCATCAGCGGGCCGATGATCAGCGACGACATCCCTCCCAGGATCGTCCCCGCCGTCATCGCCCCTACAAACGTCGTGCGGCTCCACCCGAACTCCTCGGTGATCGGCTTGATGAACACCCCGATCGTCGGGTTCAACTGGCCCGTCTGCACCACCCCGCCCAGCGCCACCACGGCCACGATAACCCACCCGTAGTAAAAGCGGCGTTTTCCAGGAGGCGCGCTACTTCTGGCGGTAGACTGCATCAAATAACTGGGTCCGGGGTCTTATCTGCGTCGCGCCAGCGAAGCCTTCCCCAGCAGCCGCATCGTGCGGTCCAGTGATGCGTCGCGGTCGCGTCCCGCCGGCACCGGCGACGCCAGCACCTCCGCCGCGCCCATCCCCAGCAGCTCTTCCAGCCGCGCCGTCACCCGCGCCTCGCTCCCCCACAACACCACCTCGTCGATCATCCGGTCGCTCCACACGCCCTTCGTCGCCTCGGGGAACCCCGCATCCACAAGCATCCGCTGATAGAACGGCAGGCGCGGGTTAGACACCTGCTCCCGCACCGCCTGCCGCACCTCATCCGCGTTCTCGTGCACGCACACCGGCGCATGCGCGATCAGCGGCGGCGCCGCCCGTCCTGCCGCCTTCGCCGCCTCCCGCATCGCCGGCAGCGCCACGTCCCGCAGATACCCCCGCGGCACGATCCAGCTGATCGCCCCGTCCGCCTCCGCGCCGCACAGCGCGAACGACCCCTTCCGCAGCGCCGAAGCCATCACCGGCACATCCACTGGCTCAGCAATACTGTCGTGCGCCTGGTAATACTCCCCGCTGAAGTCCACCTTCCCCGTGGCGAACAGCGTCTTCAATATCTGCACATACTCCCGCAGATGCCCCAGCGGCGCCTCAAACTTCAGCCCCATCCCCTCCATGATCGGCCGGTGGCTCGGCCCCACCCCCAGGCGGAACCGCCCCGGCGCCAGCTGCGCCACCACCTGCGCCTGTGCCGCCATCACCAGCGGGTGCCGCGGATACGTCGGTATGATCGATGTCCCCAGCTTGATGCGCTTCGTCCGCTGCGCCGCCGCGGCAAACACCCCCAGCGCGTCAATCCGCGCTCCGCCCCCCGTCATCCACGCCGCGTCTATCCCATACGACTCCGCCCGCTCAATCAGCGCCAGCGCTTCCGGCGCACGCCGCCCCGTGATCGCCACACCCAGCAAGCCCTGCGTCATATGCCTTGCTCCCTGCAATGATGCCCCCCGGTGCTGCCGGCGGCAGCGGGTGCCATCGTACTCTCCTCCCCCGCGCCGCACAACTGGCCCCACCCCCGCCGTTCCTTGCTATAATCCCCCGCACGCCCATCGCTTCCGCCAACACCCAACCCTCTCCCCCTCCGGAGGCCCCATGCCTGACTTCGTGAAAGTCGCTAAGCTCGCCGATATCCCCCCCGGTGAAGTCCGCGGCGCCGATCTCAACGGCCAGCGCATCTGCCTTGCCAACGTCGGCGGGCACGTCTACGCCATCGGCAACGAATGCACCCATCAGGGCGGCCCCATGGAGGACGGCTTCCTCGAAGGCACCCTCCTCATGTGCCCCTGGCACGCCGGCGATTTCGACGTCACCACCGGCAAGGCCGTCACCTCCCCCGCCAGCGGCGAGGTGCCCTCGTACCGCGTCCGCGTCACCGGCGACGATATCGAAGTGCAGCCCCTCGCCTGACGCCGTCCCCTTCCCGCCGCTCCCCAGGCCGCAGGCAGGTGCCTCACATGCGCATCGCCCACATCACCAGCACCTACCTCTCCGTCCCCCCGCGCAGCCACGGCGGCACCGAGCTCATGGTGTATCACCTCGTCCAGGGCCTCGCCCGCCGCCGCCATGACGTCGAGCTCTTCGCCTCCGACGATTCCCGCGTTGACGTCCCCCTGCGCTCCGTCGTCGCCCTCGCCACCTCCTACGACCCCGATGCCACCGCCTACCTTGACAAAGAAATCGAAGCCCGCAACACCTTCAACCTCTACCGCCAGGCCGCCCGCTTCGATCTCATCCACGCCCACTGGCCTACCATCGCACCCTACTTCACCCCATTCGCCGCCGCGCCTACCGTCATCACCTACCACTACATGGAAGCCGCCATCCACGCCTACTACCGCGCCTCATTTCACACGCTTTTCCCCGTCTGCGTCAGCCGCGCCCAGGCTCGCATGCTCGGCGAGCCTTCACTGCCCGTCGTCTACAACGGCATAGACCTCGATGCCACCCCCTTCAACGATCACCCCGAAGACTTCCTCGTCATCGTCGCCCGCCTTGTTCCCACGAAGGGCATCGCCGAAGCCATCCGCATCGCCCGCGCCGCCGGCGAGCGCCTCGTCATCATCGGCCACCCCCCACCGCAGATCCCCTGGAGCCGCGCCTACTACGACGAGCAGATCAAACCCCACGTGGACGGCGACCGCGTCCGCCACTTCGCCGATCTCCCCCACGCGCAGGTGCTCGATTGGGTCGCCCGCGCCAAAGCCTTCCTCTTTCCTATCCAGTGGGAAGAACCCTTCGGCCTCGTCGTCGCCGAAGCACTCGCCGCCGGCACCCCCGTCGTCGCCTTCCGCCGCGGCGCCATGCCCGAAATCATCGACCACGGCCGTACCGGCTTCCTCGTCGACACCGAGCAAGACGCCGTCCGCGCCCTCCGCGACATCGCCGCCATCCACCCTGCCGCCTGCCGCGCCGCCGTCGCCCAGCGCTTCTCCCTCACCTCCATGCTCGATGGCTACGAAGCCCTCTATCGAAACGTCCTCAACGCCAATCCTCCCTCTTAGCCGGCGTCCCCCCAGCGCACCCCCAGCCCTGTCATGATCGAGTCCCCGAGACTCGGATTCCACCAGGACTCTCGGAGGGTCGCTCCGAACGGAGCGGCCACGGGAGGGTGGGAGCAATGCCGTCTGCCACCGCCGCGGCAGCACGCTGTCCTTCCTGGGGTGTGTCCAGAGAGGGGCAAAGCCCCTTTCTGGCAGAGAGCGCGGGGCTTGAGCCTGTCCTGAGGTTGCCGAAGGTTGCCCCCGTACTGTCTTACAACATATGCGGGCGGGTGGTTGGGAACGACGAGGCCTGTTTCCCATGAGCGGTAGCTATCTTGCCCGCCACCGCTATACTGTCCCCCAGCGCGCGCAGCGCCATCGCCTGCGCGCCAGGAGACCCCGTGCAACTCGCAGGCCCCTTGCAACTGGCCGGCAAAATAGCCCTCATCACCGGCGGCGGCTCCGGCATCGGCCGCGCCGCCTCCCTTCTCTTCGCCCGCGAAGGCGCCCGCGTCATGGTCCTCGACTCCGATGCCGCGGACGCCGAAGCCACCGTCACCCTCGTCAAAGAGCAGGGCGGCGACGCTGCCTTTGTCCACGCCAGCGTCAGCGATTCCTCCCAAGTCCAGCGCGCCGTCGCCCACACCGTCCAGCGCTTCGGCGCCCTCCACATCCTCTTCAACAACGCCGGCGTCTCCGGCTTGGGCCGCGACGGCGCCGTCGCCACCCTCGCCGAAAGCGACTGGGACCGCATCATCGGCGTCAACCTCACCGGCGTCTTCCTCTGCTCCAAGCACGCCGTCCCCGCAATCAAAAAGAGCGGCGGCGGCGCCATCGTCAACACCGCATCCATCGCCGCCCAGGTCGCCATGCACACCCACGCCTACAGCGCCTCCAAGGGCGGCGTCGTCCACCTCACCATGTCCCTTGCCAAAGAGCTTGCCCCCTACAACATCCGCGTCAACGCCATCGCCCCTGGCTACACAGACACTCCCATGCTCCGCCATGCCAAATCCGGCGCCACCAGGGAATGGCAAGAAGAACGACTCCGCATCATGGCCGGCCAGACCCCCCTGGGCCGCGTCGGCCACCCCCATGAAATCGCCCGCGCCGCCCTCTACCTTGCATCCGACGCCGCATCCTTCATCACCGGCCACACCCTCACCGTAGACGGCGGCTTCGTCTTCCAATAGCAAAAGGACCGCCATGCGCCTCCAAGGCAAAGTCGCCATCATCACCGGCGCCTCCACCGGCATCGGCCGCGCCGCCGCCATCCTCTTCGCCCTCGAAGGCGCACGCGTCGCCGTCGTCGCCGACCGCGATATAGAGGGCGCCAGGCAAACCGTCGCCGCTGTCGAACGCGATGGCGGACACGCCCTCTTCATCCAGGCCAACATCGCCCGCGAAGCCGATGCCACCCGCATCGCCACGGAAACCGTCGCCCGCTTCGGCGCCCTCCACATCCTCTACAACAACGCCGCCATCGCCCCCGGCACCGATAACTTCATCGAAACCACCCCTGAAGACGATTGGCAGCGCATCCTTGACGTCAACCTCAAGGGCGCCTACCTCTGCATCAAACACGCCGTCCCCTACATGGAGCGCTCCGGCGGCGGCGCCATCGTCAACACCTCCTCCCTCAACGGCGTCATCGCCCTCGGCCCGCTTGCCTACGGCGCATCCAAAATGGCCGTCGTCAGCCTCACCCGCTCCCTCGCCCAGGAGCTCGGCCCCCGCAACATCCGCGTCAACTGCATCGCGCCTGGCTACGTAGACACGGAGATGACCCGACGTCTGCGCCGCATGCAACCCAACATGACCGAAGAGCAGCAAGACCAGCGCATGCACGCCTTCGCCGGACGCACCCCCCTGCGCCGCGTCGCCCAGCCCGATGAAATCGCCCGCGCCGCCCTCTTCTTCGCCTCCGACGACTCCTCCTTCGTCACCGGCCAGATACTCACTGTAGACGGCGGCTACATGATCCAGTAATTTGTTCCATGCTGCTCCTGTCAGCAAGTTTTCTAGCGGTTCTTTTTGTGCAAAGCCCCATGCCGCCGCGTTCCTTGCTGGAGGAGTGCAGAGGAGGCCCCGCCTCCTTTGCTCGGGGGTTCAAAGGGGACACCCCCTTGAACCCTCTTTCTCACCCCCTTCCAGGAAAGGAAGGGGGCAGGGGGTTGGTTCGCTGCCTCTCATTCCCTGCCCCTTGCGCCATAAACAGGAAAGACCAAGCGGAGCTAGCCCTCCCCTTCTTTGACACCGCCGCAAACCTGCTGCTACGATTGCCCCCCACCCCCTCCTTCTGACTGCTGCGCGGGAGCACTCCCCTATGGACACCAGGCTCACTGTTGCGCTCCTCATCCTCTGCCTCCTCCTCTCCGGCTTCTTCGCCGCCGCGGAGACCGCCTTCTTCGCCCTCCAGCGCGTCCGCATCCACCACCTCGTCGCCATCGGCCGTCCCGGCGCCAAGCGTGTCGCCAAAATCAAGGACAACCCCGAAAAACTCCTCGCCACCATCCTCCTCGGCAACAACCTTGCGGACACCGCCTTCGCCGCCCTCGCCGCCGGCCTCGCCATCTCCTACGTCGGCGACGATTCCCGCGGCCTCGGCATCGCCATCGCCACTGGCCTCGCCACCATCGCGGGCGTCGTCCTCGGTGACGCCACCCCCAAGACCATCGGCGCCCGCTTCCCTGAGGCCGTCGTCTTCCTCGTCCTCCGTCCCTTCGAACTCGCCGAGAAACTCCTCTTCCCCGTCGCCACCCTCCTGCGCGGCGCCAGCGGCCTCATCACATTTCCCCTGCGCCGTCCCGGTCACCCTCCCTCCATGAGCCAGGAAGAACTCCACACCATGCTCCGCCTCGGCGCGGCGGAAGGAGTCGTCGAGCCCCAGCAAGCCGAGATCATCACCAAGACCTTCCGCTTCGGAGATCTTCGCGGCCAGGACATCATGACCCCCCGCACAGACATCGTCTGGGTCCCCAAGGACGCCACCCTGGCGCAGTTCCTCCAAATCTACCGCCAGGAGACCCACACCCGCTTTCCCGTCTATGATGGAGACGTGGACAACGTCGCCGGCACCCTCTACGTCAAAGACATCCTCAAAGCCATGGCTGAGAAGCAGCTTGGGGAGCAAGACCCCATTGCTCCTCTCGCCCGTCCCGCCACCTTCGCCCCGGAGTACAAACCCGTGGGAGACCTCTACCGTGAAATGCGCGCGGACGGCGCCCAGATCGCCATGCTCGTTGACGAATACGGCGGCATCGCCGGCCTCGTCAGCCTCAAGCAAATCGTCGGTGAAATCGTCGGCATGGAGCCCGACGATCACAACGATGACGAAGCCGAGGTCACCGCCGTGGACGACCGCACCATGCACGTAGACGCCGCCATGCGCGTGGATGAAGTCAACGAACGCCTCCGCCTCGGCCTTCCCTCCGGCGAATACCAGACCATCGCCGGCTTCATCCTCGCCCAGCTCGGCCACATCCCCCGCGAAGGCGAGCAGCTGCGCCACAACGATGTCCGCATCGTCATCGCCGAAATGCGCGGCCCCAAAATCGAGCGCGTCCTCGTGACAAGGACATAACGTGGCCGTGCAGCGCTTGCGGGTGCAATACGGCCGCACCGGCGACTTTCGCTACGTCGGCCATCTCGATATGATGCGCTTCTGGCAACGCGCCCTCCGCCGTGCCGCCATCGCCGTCGCCTGCTCCGAAGGCACCATGCCACGCGTCCGCCTCTCCATCGCCGCCGCCCTCCCCGTCGGCGTCACCAGCGAAGGCGAGCTGCTCGATGTCTATCTCAAGCGCCGCATCTCTCCCTTCTACTTTATGCAGCGCGTGGGCAAGGCCGTCCCTGAAACAGTCCAGATCCACCGCGCCGACGATGTTCCCCTCGACTGGCCCTCCCTCCAGAGCCAGGTGCGCCAGGCCGAATACCGCGTTGGCTTTCGCCCCGGTCCCCACCCCGCCGCCGTGCAAGCTGCCCCCGTACAGGCCGCTATAGACGCCCTGCTAAAAAAAACCACCCTCCCCTGGGAGCACCAGCGCGACAAAGAAGTGCGCCGCTACGACCTTCGCGAGCTGATCGAAGACGTCTGGCTGGAAGACGCGCCGCAGGGCGAGCTTCGCCTCAGCATGGTCCTCAAGACCGACCCCAGCGCCAGCGGCAGGCCCGAGCAAGTCGCTGCCGCCCTCGGCCTCCCCGCCCCAGCCTGGTGCCACCGCGTCCGCCTCATCCTCGCGGACGTCCAGGAGCAGCGCCCTCCCCAGCGTCCCCCGCGCCGCCCCGCCTCCCGGCAACCCGCCCGTCGCTCCTGAGTCCATGCCCGTGCTTGCGTCTGCAACCGTCTGGCGCCCTTTCGCGGCAGCGTCCCTCGTGGGGTGTGTCCAGAGAGGGGCGAAGCCCATCTTTGGCAGAGGTACAGGTCCCGACGGGCTGTTCGCCCGGCGCGACTCGCGATTCCATCGGAGGGATGTGCCCCTGTCCTTTCATCCAACATTCGCGGGTGGGCGGGTGGGAGCAACGAGGAATGTTGCCAATGAGCGGCAGCACAACTGCCCACGCATGCGCCTGCGCCGCGGTTGGAGCGGCTTGGTGTCTGCTCGCGGAGTACACGCCTAGCCATGACTAATCCCCGCGCCCGCCCCGCCGCCGCACTCGACCCCCGCGCCGCCAAGCGACTCTCCGCCAACGTGGAGCGCGCCGTCCGCCTCTTCCTCCGGCACCACCGCCTGCGTGGCCCCCTTCTCGTCGCCGTCTCCGGCGGCCCCGACTCCGTCTGCCTTCTTCACGCCCTCGTCCGCCTCCGCCCCTCCCTCGGCCTCATCCTCCACGCCGCACACCTTGACCACCAACTGCGCGGCGCCGCCTCAGCAGCCGATGCCTCCTACGTCGCCCGCCTCTGCCGCACCCTCGGCGTCCCCCTCACCAGCGGCCGTGCCGACGTCGCCGCCTATCGCCAGCGCAAGAAACTCTCCCCCGAAGACGCCGCTCGCCGCGTCCGCTACGGCTTCCTTGCCGCCATCGCCCGCCACGAGGGATCCCCCGCCGTCCTCCTCGGCCACACCGCGGACGACCAGGCGGAGACCGTTCTCTTGCACCTCATTCGCGGCGCCGGGCTGGCCGGCCTGCGCGGCATGGACCCTGTCAGCCGCTGGCCTATCGCCGGTGAGAGCGAGGCGCTCATCCTCGCCCGCCCCTTACTCGGCGTCTCCCGCGCAGACACCCACGCCTACTGCGCCGCCAACCGCCTGCGTCCCCGCCATGACCCCACCAATCGCTCCCGCGCCATGACCCGCAACCGCGTGCGCCGCGACATCCTCCCCGCCCTCCGCAAGCTCAACCCCCGCGTTGACCATGCCCTCGTCCGACTCGCCCGCGCCGCCGCAGACGCCGATGCCTACCTTGAGCAGGAAGCCGCCCGTGCCTGGCCCCGCGTCGCCCGCCTCCAATCTGGCGCAGCCGAGATTCGAAGCGACCGATACGCCGTCCTCGCTCCCGCCCTGCGCATCGCCCTGCTGCGCCACGCCGTCGCCCACATCACCGGCGCGGCCCATGATATAGAGGAGGATCACCTGCGGCGCATGGATCGCGCCGCCCTCGGCCCCGCCGGCGCCACCGTCCCCTTGCCTGGCGGCCTCCTGTTCTCTACCGGCTATGCCTCGCATCGTCTTGGCCTCGCGCAGCCGCCAACTGCGCCGCCCGCCACCCTCCCAGCCACGCTGGCGGAAAAGACGTGGCCTCTCACCATCCCTGGCGTCACCGCCATCCCCGGCTGGCGCATCCACGCCGCCATCGTCCCCCCGCCCCGCCGCCTCCCCCCACCATCCTCACGCACCATCTACCTGCCTGCCGCGCTCGCCCCCGCCGGCCTCCTCCTCCGCTCCCGCCGCCCCGGCGACCGTTTTCACCCCCCCGGCATGGCCCATGCCAAAAAGCTCCAAGACATCCTCGTCAACGCCAAAGTCCCGCGCCCTCAGCGTGATGACCTTCCGTTGCTCTGCACCGGCCGCGGTGAAATCCTCTGGATCGTCGGCCTCCGCCCCAGCCGCCACGCCGCCCTCCCCGCCCGCCCCCCCTCCCTCCTCCGCCTCCAGTTCTCCCCCCGCTAGAAACTCCCCGCCGCCGTGACCCTGCCTCGTCATATGCGGTCTGAACTAGCGCCGACAGTGACGGCGCTTGATAGTGAACGTTTGCACGCAGCATCCACATCAGAAGCGCGCCCACGCCTCGCCCCCCTAGCCCCCCGTCGCCGCCGTCTGCTCCGCCCGCCGCAACTGCCCGCACGCCGCATCCACATCCGCGCCCCGCTGCACCCGTTGCGTCACCCGCAGCCCCGCCTGCGACAGCACCCCATAGAAATCCTTCACCCGCTGCGCCGATGGCGCCCGGAACCCCGTCCCCCCCACCGCGTTATACGGGATCAGGTTCACATGGCACAGCAGGCCCTGCAGCAGCGCCGCAAGCTCCTCCGCCTCCGCCGTCCCGTCGTTCACCCCATCCAGCAAACAATACTCAAACGTCACCCGCCTGTTCGTCGCCGCCACATACTCCCGGCACGCATCCATAATCTCCGCCACTCCCCACTGGTGCATCGTCGGTATCAGCCGCTTCCGCAGCACATCGTTCGGCGCATGCAATGAAATCGCCAGCGTGATCTGCGGCTGATCCACCGTCAGCCGGCGAATCCCCGGCACAAACCCCACCGTGCTCACCGTCATCCGCCGCATCGCCAGCCCCACCTCGCGGTTCAGTAGCCCGAGCGACTTCATCGTCGTGTCGTAATTGAACAGCGGCTCGCCCATCCCCATAAACACCACGTGCGAAATGCGCGGCGACTCTTCCCCCGCCGGCGTCCCGGTCCGTGCTGTTTGTTGCATTCGCAGCACCTGCCCCACCACCTCCCCCGGCGTCAGATTTCGCGCATACCCGCTCAATCCCGTGGCGCAGAACGCGCACCGCACCGGGCACCCCACCTGCGACGATATGCAACACGAGATGCGGTCCTCATACGGCAGATACACCGACTCCACCGTGTTCCCGTCCGCCATCCGTAGCAGCAGCTTGATCGTCCCATCCTTACTGCGCTGCGTCGCCGCCACCTCCGGCAGTCCCACCGTGCACTCCTCCGCCAGCCGCTCGCGGAACGCCGACGGCAGATTCGTCATCTCCTCGATGCTGTTCACGCAGCGCCGGTACACCCAATCCGCGATCTGCCCCCCGCGATACTCCGCCTCCCGCAACTCCCGCGCCAGCGCCCGCAACTCCGCCAGCGTCATCCCCGCCAGTGCCCGCTTTCTGCCCGTCTCCGCTACAATTTGCATAACATAATCATCCCCCACCCCGCGACAAAGCACAAGGTATCGCGATCCCGCCCCTACCCCACCAGCAGCGTCGCCCCCGCCGGCCCCACGCACCCCAAATCCGCCGCCCCCGCGAACCGCACCGCCGCCCCCGGCGCGATTCCCACCCTCGCCGCCACGCCGGCGTTCAACTCAAGCACATAGCGCATCGCCGACCCTGGACTGTAGATTGGCAAGTTGCTATCCGAAGTCCCCGGCGCGGGCGGCGGCACATTCGCCGTCACCTCCGCCACCGTGCACCCGCTCGTGATCCAGATGAAATCTAGCGAAATGCGCATCCCCCGCATCCAGAAGCTCGGCACCAGGTCCCGCGCCTGGGGGAACAGCATCCCCGCATCCTGCGCCAGCGCATCGCGACCCGACAGCCCCACCCGCTGCTCGTCCACCGTCCGCGCCACCTCCAGCCGGAACGTCGTCCCCCGTATCGTCGCCGACGGCCTCCCCTGCGCCGCAGGCGTTGGTGCGGGTGGCGGCGGCGCCAGGGGGTTCCCTCCGCTGGGATTAGGCGTCCGCCCTGGCACGGGCGTCGGAAATGGCGTCGCCGCCGGCGTCGCCGTCTCCGGCGCCAGCGACGGCGCAGCGGTCGGTCGCGGCGTCTGGGCCAGCGCCGTCAGATACCGCCCCGGCGACGGGTCGCCGCACCCCGCCGTCGCCACGGCAACCGCTACCGCCGCCATCGTTCCCCACAACACCTTGCGCATACGCATGTGCTACCCCAGCAAGCGATTCGTCAGCAGCGTGTCCATCGCCGGCTTCCTTTCGATCAGCTTATTGGTGTGCAAGAAGTCCACAAACGCCTGCCACCGTGCCTCATCCATCCTGCCGAACGGCTTCGACGCGCTCCAGATCGGCACCAGCAGCCGCACCCCCCTGGCGATGAGTTCCCGTCCCATCTCCGGGTTCGCCTTCGCCACCGCGTCAATCGCCCCTTCAGGGTTCGCCACCGCGTACGCATGCCCCTTCGCCACCGCGCGCAAAAACTTGCGTATCTTCTCCGCCTTCTCCCGCACGCCCTTCTCGCTGGCGATGAACACCAGCTCGTCGTACACCGGCACCCCGTACGCCTCCAGCTTCAGCACGTTCACCGGGTACCCCTGCAGCTCCGCCTCCACCGCCTCCACGTTCCAATACCCCCCAATGATCGCATCCACCTTCCCCCCGCGCAACGCCGGACCCAGGTCGAACCCCACGTCCACCAGCTCCACTGACGCCCGGTCCACCCCCGCCTGCTTCAGCATCGTCTGCAGGTACACCTCGTTGCTCGGTATTCCGGGGTGCGCCACCTTCTTCCCCTTCAGCCCCGCCGGCGACGTGATCCCTGACGTCTTCAGCGTCAGCACCGAGTTCAGCGGCACGCTCACCAGCGACCCCACCGCCGTGATCGGTAGCCCCGCCGCCTTCGCCTGGATCACGTCCGGCTCGTAGCTGATTGCAAGATCAACCTTGTCTGCCGCAACAAACTTCGGCGGATCCTCCGGGTTCCCCGGCGACTGCAACTCAACCTTCAGCCCCTCCTCGGCGAAATATCCCTGCGCCTGCGCCGCATAAATCCCCGCGTGGTCCGCGTTGGGGAACCAGTCCAGCGCCAGCACCAGCTTCTGCTTCCCATCTCCACTCCCGCCGCCGCACCCCGCCACCGCCAGCATCCCTGCTAGCGCTACTGTCGCCATTTCCAACAAACGCTTGCTTAGCATTCCCCGCACCTCTTCTTCCGTTCCTATTCTTGTCCCTGCTTCCGCGCCCACGGCGTCGCCCGCCGTTCCGCCCATGACACCGCCGCAAACAGCGCCAGCCCCATCGCCGCCAGCACCAGCACCGCCGCAAACACCCGCGCCGTCAGATACTGCGCCGACGACCGCGTGATCAAATAGCCCAGCCCTTCGCTCGCCGCCACCCACTCCCCCAGCACCGCCCCGATCACGCTCACCGCCGCCGCGATCTTCATCCCTGAAAACACCAGCGGCAGCGCCGAAGGCAACTGTACCATGCGGAACATCTGCCACCGCGTCGCCCCCATCGTCCGCATCAGCGTCAGCATCTCAGGGTCCACCGCGCGCAGCCCGTCCACCGTATTGATCGTCACCGGGAAGAACGTGATCAGCACAATCACCAGCATCTTCGGCAGCATCCCGAACCCGAACCACACCACCAGCACCGGCGCGATTGCGATGATCGGCACCGCCTGCGACGCGATCACATACGGGTACGCCGCCCGCTCCACCGTGCGCCACCGCACCACCGCCACCGCCAGCGCGAACCCCACCGCCACCGCTGCGACGAATCCCACCAGCGCCTCCTGTGCCGTCACCCACGCGTGCGGGCCGAGCAGCCCCGCGTCCGATCCCAGCGCTCGCGCCACCTCCCACGGCGACGGCAGCAGCCACGGCTCGATGGAAAAGAAAAATGTCGCCGCCTGCCATGCCAGAATTCCCACGAGCGCCAGCAGCATCGCCAGCGCGTAGCCGCCCCCCGTGGCCCATCCGCGCCGTCCGAATCCGGGCTGCCGGGCCTTCCCTTCACTTCCTCCCCAGTTGGCGGGGGAGGCCACATCTGCCGGGGACAATTGACCCAGGGGCCGGCGCCTCCCAAAACTTCTCGTCCGTGCGCTCACGGCCTGCCCCCTGCATCGCTCCACATGTAGCGTGACCCCGCCCCCATCGCCCTCACGCCGCCGCCTCCCCGCGCAACATCCCTAGCAGCAGCCGCTTCAACTCCACGAACTCCCCCCCCAGCGCGATCTCCGCATGCCGGGGCCGTGGCAGCGGGATCGCCAGCTCCCCGATGATCCTCCCCGGCCGCGCCGACATCACATACACCCGGTCGGACAGCAGCACCGCCTCCTCCACGTCGTGCGTCACAAACAGGATCGTCTTCCCCAGCCGCCCCCACAGCCCCAGCAGCCACTCGTGCATCGCCCGCCGCGTCAGGGCATCCAGCGCCCCAAACGGCTCGTCCAGCAGCAGGATATCCCGGTGGAACAGCACCGTCCGCAGCAGCGCCGCCCGCTGCCGCATCCCGCCCGACAGCGCCGCCGGGTACGCCCCCTCGAACCCCGCCAGCCCGAACTCCCCCAGCATCGGCCGCGCCTGCTCCCGCGCCGCCGCCGCCTTCATGCCCGATACCTCCATCCCCAGCACCACGTTGTCCAGCACCGTCCGCCACGGCAGCAGCAGGTCCTTCTGCGGCATATACCCCGCCAGCCCCACCCGTCCGCGAGCGTCCTGCCCCTGGATCAGCACCTCCCCCTCGTCCGGCGCGATCACCCCTGAAATAATGTTGAACAGCGTGCTCTTCCCGCACCCGCTCGGCCCAATGATCGTGACGAACTCCCCCCCCGCCGCCGCGATGCTCACCTCCCGCAGCGCCTCTACCCAGCCGCTCCGCTCCCGGAACCCCTTGCTCATCCCCCGCACCGCGATTGCTTCTTTCACCGGCTGCGTCACGATGCCGCACCCACACCTGCCTGCCGCCGTCGCCATCCTCCTGCCCCTTCCCCCTTGATGGGGGAAGGTAGGGATGGGGGTGCTCCCTTCCCGCGCCCCCGCACCGCAATCGCTTCTTTCACCCGCTGCGTCACCATATCGAACGCACCCCCGCCAGGTGATTCACCGGCCCGTGCCCCTGCCCCAGCCGAGGCCCCGTGGCGATCGCCTGCGTCACATATTCCTTCGCCAGCCGTATCGCATTGAGCGGCGGATACCCCTTCGCCAGCCCCGCGCAAATCGCCGCGGAAAACGTGCACCCCGTCCCGTGCGTATTCCTCGTCGGCGTCCGCGGCGCCCGCAGCTCGGTGAACTCCCGGCCGTCGTACACCACGTCCACCGCGTCCTCCTCCGCCCGCAGATGCCCCCCCTTCACTACCACCCACCGCGCCCCCCGTTCGTGCAGCAGCACCGCCGCCGCCCGCATCTCCTGCACGCTCCGCACCTGCATCCCCGTCAGCGCCTCCGCCTCCGGCAGGTTCGGCGTCGCCACCATCGCTTGCGGCAGCAGTTGGTCCAGCACCGCCTGCCGCGCATCCTCCGCCAGCAGCGGATGCCCCCCCTTCGCCATCATCACCGGGTCCACCACCAGCCGCGTCAGACGCAGCTCCCGCACCAGCGCGCCCACCGCCGCCACAATCGCCGTGCTCGAAAGCATCCCCGTCTTCACCGCATCCACCCCAATATCGCTCGTCACGCTCCTGATCTGCTGCTCGATCAGCCCCACCGGCAACTCCTGCGCCGCCTGCACCCCCAGCGTATTCTGCGCCGTCACCGCCGTCACCGCGCTCATCCCATGCACCCCAAACGCCATAAACGTCTTCAGGTCCGCCTGGACACCTGCGCCGCCCCCGCTGTCCGACCCCGCGATCGTCAGCGCCCTCGCCATCGCCGCTCTATCCATCACTTGCTTTCATCCTTCGCGCTACCTGAGCTACGACCTTCTGTCATGCTCGAATCCTTGAGACGTGCGACACCATGGGGGGCAGTTCCCCTCTGCACTTCCTCCCCCGTCTGCGGGGGAGGAAGTGCAGAGGGGCCGGCGCTCCCCGCGCTCCGCTCACCGTGGGCCTGTCGAAGGGCCGTCCCGGCGGAGCGCCTCCTGGGATGGACTATGGGGCCATAGAACTCAACGCGGATACCCACCCTTCCTCCCCCGTCCGCGGGAGATGACTGAGGGAGGGGCTGGCCCCTCACAAAACTTGCAAGCCGTTCGCCCTGAGGCTCTCGAAGGGCGACCAAGCCAATGGCGCTTGTAGCCCGTCCTGACCCTATCATCACGCCTCCCTCCGAAAATGATCCCACCCCCGCTCCGCCAGCTCCCGCTCCGCCCCATCTCCCGTCACCAGCGTCATCCCTTTCCCTCGCGTCGTCTCCCCGATCACCACCGCCTCCGTCCCCGTCTCCTCCCGCACCCGTGTAATGAGCGTCTGCA